>CAMDWT010000036.1 GCA_945877505.1 Crenothrix polyspora | reverse complement strand
TGGGTGAAAGCCTTAAAAATACATATGCCTTAGGGCGAATATATCATTCCTTTGATGGCTTAAAAGTTAACAATTGTTAAGCAGGAGCTAAAAGTTTTGAAGATATTAACGAGGGTGATTTTAAGTTTCTCAAGAGAAGAAAAAAATGGTAAATGCTATAGGTGTTTAAAACTTAGAATAAGCGGTAAAGAAGGGCTACTTTTTCAGCAAAACCTTTTTTGCTAAATTTATTTTTGCAGCCAAATAATCAGAACCGCCATGATCTGGATGGTTTTTTTGCATTAACTTTCGATGCGCGGCGATAATTTCTTGCTGTGATGCGCCAGGTTTTAAACCCAATACTTCAAAAGCTTCGTCAGCCGACATATTGCCTTTAACGTTTGTATTGCTGTCTTGTTTTGAACTGGTTTTTTTTAAGCCGAATAGAATACGCCATGTTTTTTGTAGGTGTGGTAGGTAGTTAAGCAGAAGGGGCAATAGTCTCAAAATAAAAGCAACCCCTATGCCTATCATCGCAAATAACCCGTTTAATCGGCCAGTTGCCGTTAAGTAAAGCAAGGTTAATCCAATAAGCCAGAGTAGCGCTGTTTTTGTATATCTTGCGAATAATGTGGGTGATAATTTTAGAAATGCGCGAAATCCAAAAAAGACAATGATGATTAGTAATAAAATAAGATAAATTCTAATCAATGTTTTCTCCAAGAGTAATGATCATTTTTCAATAATACCTTAGAATAAGGCATCTAACGACAACAGTCTTTAATTTGATGACTATGCAACATGCTCATGTTCCATTATTAGGGTTTGCCGCTTATAGCGGAACGGGTAAAACGACATTGCTGGCCGAAATAATTCCTATTTTAAAGCAGCAGGGCTTACGAATAGGTTTAATAAAGCATAGTCATCATGATTTTCAGATAGACCAGCCAGGAAAAGATAGTCATCGGTTGCGAGCTGCAGGCGCTTTATCAGTTTTGTTAATATCATCGCATCGGCGAGCTGTTATCACTGAGATTTTGCCGGTAAAAGAACCGAGTTTAGATGATGAACTAAAAGGCTTTGACCAGTCTGGGTTAGATTTAATTTTGGTTGAAGGCTTCAAATCAGAAGCATTTCCTAAAATTGAATTACACAGAGCTACGTTGAATAAACCGTTGTTATATCCACATGATCCCAACATTATCGCCTTTGCGACAGACGTCGCAATAGAAACGCCTAGTTATTTAATTCAATTGGATTTAAATCAGCCTCAAAGGATAGCTGAGTTTATTTTAAAGCAATTTATGGAAATTTAATGATT
Source organism: Crenothrix polyspora (assembly GCA_945877505.1). Lineage (GTDB taxonomy): Bacteria > Pseudomonadota > Gammaproteobacteria > Methylococcales > Methylomonadaceae > Methylobacter_C > Methylobacter_C polyspora_A. The sequence goes on along the minus strand of CAMDWT010000036.1, from coordinate 21,346 downwards.
GATCAGTGTAGTCTTGAGTTAACCCCGATGCTAACCATCGATGCGGCCTTATTAAGAATTAATGAGGCTATAGAAGTGATTAGTGAGTCAGAAAAAATCACTCTAAAAGAGGCTTTAGGCCGGGTATTAGCGGAGCCTGTTTATTCATCTATTAATATCCCACAAGAAAGAAATGCAGCGATGGATGGCTATGCTTTCTCGAGTTCAGGCATTAATACAAAGAAGACGTTCATCTTAAATAAGGTGGGTGTCTCTTGGGCGGGTCAGCCTTTTAAAGGTGAGCTGTTGGCGGGACAGTGTGTAAGGATTTTTACTGGAGCAGTTTTACCTGCTGAAGCTGATTCAGTGATTATGCAAGAACACGTTCAGGTTGATGAGCAGCTTATTCATTTTCCGGTAGAGGTTGATTTAGGCCAAAATATTAGGGAAATGGGTGAAGATATTAAACAAGGTAGCTTGCTGGTCGCGCCTCTTCATAAGCTAACGGCCATTGATATGGGTTTGTTAGCGTCAGCAGGTATAGAGTATGTGACCGTTAAGCGACGAGTAAAAATAGCTTTTTTTTCAACCGGTGATGAATTAGTAGGGTTAGGACAAGCATTGGCGTCCGGTCAAATATATGACAGTAATCGCTATACCTTATCCGGTTTGTTGTGTGATGCCAGTTACAGTGTAACCGATATGGGGGTAATCCCTGATAATAGGCAATTACTGCAAGACAGTTTTCTTGAGGCTGCACAAAATCACGACGTTATTATTACTACGGGTGGCGCATCAGTCGGCGAAGCCGATTATGTTAAAGAGATTCTTAGTCATTGTGGAACCGTTGATTTTTGGAAAATAGCGATTAAACCTGGAAAGCCTTTGGCTTTTGGGAAAATAGGTCGATGTTATTTTTTCGGATTACCTGGAAATCCTGTTGCCGTCATTGTTACGTTTAAATACATTGTCGAGCCGGCGCTAAAGCAATTAGCGGGTGCACCGATTATGAATAGAATACAACTCACCGCAAGATGTACATCCTCTTTAAAAAAAGCTCCGGGCCGACAAGAGTATCAACGAGGCATTCTCTCGCAGGAGATGAATGGTGAGTTTTTAGTGGCGTCATCGGGCAAACAAGGCTCGAATATACTCAGTGCGATAAGTCATGCTAATTGTTATATCGTTTTGCCGATCGAATGTAGTGGCGTACAAGTGGGTGATAAAGTAAGGGTTGATTTGATTGGCGATACCTTCTATTGATAAATTTTAACAGCCGTTAAAATTGGACGCAATGAGCTAAGTATTGTTATTATTCTTGGTATTTGAGCAGAACAGATTTAAATCACTCACTCTGGTGTTGTATTTATTTGTTTTTTTCATTCCTCTAAAGCTTTCTTTTGCTAGATGGCAAAACTATTAATTAAACTGTGGAGATAATATGCATAATGTCACGTTGATAAAAGGTGATGGAATTGGCCCTTCAATTATGGATGAGGCTGTAAAGGTTATTAATGCGTCTGGCGTAAAAATTCACTGGGAAGAAGCGTATGCCGGCATGGCTGCTTTTGAGAAATTTGGCACACCATTGCCTGACGAAACCCTTGCTTCATTTGATAAAACTCGATTGGCTTTTAAAGGGCCTTTAACAACTGTTGTAGGCACTGGGTTTAGAAGTATAAATGTAGCATTGCGTCAGCAATATGAGCTCTATGCAAATGTTCGCCCCGCTAAAAGTTGGCCAGGTATAAAAACGCGATATGATAACGTCGATATCGTCATCGTCAGGGAAAACACTGAAGGCCTCTATGCAGGCCTTGAACATTACTTAACGCCTAAGAAAGATATTGCTGAAAGTTTGGCGGTGGTTACTCGCGTCGCTTCACAGCGTGTTATCGATTATGCTTTTAAATATGCGCGGGATAATCATCGTAAAAAAGTAACGGTTTGTCATAAAGCCAATATATTGAAATATACGCAAGGTTTGTTTTTGGATGTTGCCAGAGAAACGGCGGCACGTTATCCTGATATTCAGTTTGACGAAAAAATTGTTGATGCCGCTTGTATGCATATGGTGATGAATCCACAGCAATTTGACGTTGTTGTGACGACTAATATGTTCGGCGATATTTTATCGGATTTGACGGCCGGTTTAGTGGGTGGTTTGGGTTTAATTCCAGGGGCTAATATCGGGGATGATGCGGCGCTTTTTGAAGCAGTTCATGGCAGTGCGCCTGATATTACTGGGAAAAACATTGCTAATCCTATTGCTGTGATTATGGCGGGCGTAATGATGCTGAATCATCTTGGTGAAACCGAAGCGGCCGGTCGAATTAAAGAGGCGGTTGAAAAAGTGGTCAACGAAGGAAAATTTGTGACTCAAGATCTTAATCCACAGTCAACATGTGGAACGATAGAAATGGGTAATGCTATTGTCAATGCGATGAAATAATGACGTTGTTATCTAAGATTTCCCCGTAGACTTTTTTGTAAAGTGTACATTATTTGATACGATTTTGGTTTTTTTTGGGTTACCAGCTCAGTTTAAAGGAAACAGAGAATGTTAGAAAATGCATTAATTTATTATATTGATGATCTGTTGCCTAATCTTAAATTAGTAAAAGCTTTATTAAATAGTTATGGTTATAAGAATGTCGTTGTAATAGATGATCCCTGTAAAGTTTTAGACTTGTATAAAGCAAATCGTCCAGATTTGATTTTACTTGATGTTAATATGCCGGTTATGGATGGCTATCAAGTTTTAGGGCAGTTACGTGGATTGAATGATCCACTTTTGCCGCCTATTGTTATGATGACGGCAAACGATGGCTTGGAACATCGAGAAAAAGCTTTGTCAGCAGGGGCGAGGGATTACATTACAAAACCTTTTGCTAGTAGTGAGTTACGGTTAAGAGTGCAAAATTTGCTTGAAGCACAGTTGGCTTTTCGCTTATTGAATGACCAGAAGGCAGTCTTGGAGGAAATGGTGGCGGAGCGTACGGAAGCCGTTAATCGTAGTTATTCACAAGCCTTGCAGTGTTTGGCTCGAGCCGCTTCTTACCGGGATAATGATACTGGTTTACACACTCAGCGCATGAGCGAATATTCCGTTGTTATTGCTAAAAGTCTTGGATGGAATGACGCGAATTGCAAGCTTTTATTACTCGCTGCTCCGATGCACGATATTGGAAAAATAGGCATTCCAGACGCTATTTTAAAGAAGACGGGTAAATTAGATGCTGAAGAGTGGGCGCTTATGCAAACTCATTCACAAATAGGGGCTGATATTTTGGCTGCCTTCGATTCTGAATTATTAGAAATGGCTAGAGTTATTTCTAGTAGCCATCATGAAAAATGGGACGGAACAGGTTATCCGAATGGGTTGGCGGGTGAAGCTATTTCTCAGGTTGCTCGTATTGTTGCTGTCGCAGATGTCTTTGATGCCCTGACGTCAGAACGTCCCTATAAGAATGCTTGGCCAGATGTCGAGGCCCTTGATTACATTATTGAGAATGCAGGGGTTCATTTTGACCCCGATATAGTCTCTCATTTTGTCTGTATTTTTTCGAAAATACTGGCCATTAAAGCGTTTTTCAATGCGGCTTCAGAAACCATAGAGCTTAATAACGTGTAAGTGTAAGTCTTTGTTAATGTTTCAGATATAAAGTTCTGGGGTAGGATCATTTTGAAAAAATAGAAGGGCGTTAGACACATTTGAATCAATGACGCCCTTCTGAAAGTTTTATTATTTCACAATTAGACTATTATTAACCATTTTAACGCCCTTAATTGTCCTAGCGACTTCGGCCGCTCTTGTCGAGATTAGGGGGGTGTCAACAAAACCACTAAGCTGGACAATTCCTTTATAGGTTGTGACATCAATTTGGAAGAATTTAAGTTTTGCGTCGCCCAGTATTGATGTTTGAACTTTTGAAGTAATCGCAACATCATCAAAATATTCTCCCGTGCTTTCATAGGTTTTGCCGCCTGCGCAACTAGCAACAGAAACGACAAATACAAGACTTATTAGTAAACGCAGTATTAAATTTAAGTGGCTCATGAGTGATGTCTAAGGTAATAGGGTAGAGTTGGTTAAATTGCTCAGGTATGGACACTTAAAGCATTAATTAAAGTGCCAATGGTCAAAATAATACAGTAATATCGGTTAGATGTAACCTCTATTGAGAAATCATCAGTATATCAATTAGTTAATGACAAATAATGGCTTATGATGGGTTAACTTATTGATGTAATAGCACTCGGCTCTCTTGTTCATTTCAGCTATCTAACTTTATTAAGGTCTTGTCTTATGCAAAATATCTGCGCTATAAAACCCAATAAAAGCCCTGCAAGTAGACGCTTATTAGTCTTATTTATTTTGTTGTTAACAGTTTCTGCTTGTGTAGACTCAAAAGTCTATGACTGGCAAGACAAGACGAGCAATGAACATTATTCCGATTCCTATAATGTTGACGAAAATGTTATTGATAACAAACCAAGTTATGGTTTTTATAAGATCAAAAAAATTTACGATGGTGATACGGTTGAATTAGAGAATGGGAAAAAAATTCGATTTTTGGGCCTCAATACGCCGGAAATTAAACATAGAGATAATGACGCTGAAGCTGGAGGAGAAGAAGCTAAGGCTTGGTTGCAGGGTAAGCTCGAACACGCTAAGGTTCGTTTGGAGTTTGATGTTGAGCGCACGGATAAATATGGGAGAACATTAGCCTATCTAGTGACTGATAAAAATGAAAATATTAATGTAGCCTTGGTTAAGGAGGGTCTAGCAACTGTCAGTATATTTCCGCCAAATTTGCGTTACGTTAATCAGTTAGTCGATGCTGGTAATCAAGCTGAACACGCTCATATAGGAATTTGGGCGTTGCCAGACTATGCACCCATGGCTATTAATACACTTACAGAAGCAGGGCATAGCGGTTGGGCAAGATGGGTGGGTAAAGTGATTGAAATTCGTACTACGCCAAAATATATCTTTTTAGTCTTTTCGGATAATTTTGATGCACGTATTGAGCGACAATGGTTGTCACTTTTTCCGAACGTTGAGACTTATTTAGGTAAAACGGTTGAGGTTCGTGGTTGGCTTAATAAGCGAAAAAAACATTTTTCTGTATTAGTCCGACATCCAAGTGCCATTAAATAAAATTAAACGCTCGCTAGTATGCATTTTAAGATGATGGTCAACAAGCTTGACAAGGATTTGTTGAGTAAGATTTAGCATAAGAAATGTTACAATCAATTATCTTAAAAAATATCTATTAAGTTTATTGACGTGCAATCAAAACAGACTATAAGTGCTTATTCTTGGCGTTCGATTTATAAAATCGCCCTAGAGCATAAGAAGGCCTTAATTTATTCGAATATCATTGCTATTTTGGCGACTATCGCCAGCGTTCCTGTGCCTTTATTAATGCCCTTGTTGGTTGATGAGGTTTTATTAAACAAGCCGGGTGTTGCGATTAGTTTTATTAATCCCTTGTTTCCAGTTGAATGGCACTTACCCATTTTATATATTGTCGTCATATTGATTGCCAGTTTAATTTTAAGAATTATTGCTAGTGTATTTAATATTATTCAGGCTCGGTATTTTTCGAATATAGCTAAAGAGATAATTTTTCGTATTCGTAAGAATATGATTTCTCATCTACAAACTATTTCCATGTCGGAATATGAGAGTCTTGGGTCGGGTACGGTAGTCAGTCATTTGGTAAAAGATCTTGATACGATCGATACATTCATTGGTACAACCGTTAGTAAATTATTGGTCGCGGCGCTGACTATTGTAGGAACGGCCGTTATTTTACTGTGGATGCACTGGCAGTTGGGTTTATTTATCTTGTTGCTAAATCCTGTTGTTATTTATTTTACGCGCGTGATTGGGTCTCGTGTTAAGGATCTAAAATATAAAGAGAATTCTGCTTACGAAGTATTTCAGCAGTCACTGACTGAGACATTGGAGGCTATTAATCAAATTCGTGCCAGTAACCGTGAACAATACTATTGCCAGAGGTTAATTGAGTCGGCGCATGCTGTTAAAGAGTTTTCAGGCGCTTATGCTTGGAAAAGTGACGCCGCGGCCCGTTTAAGTTTTTTGGTTTTTTTGTTTGGGTTTGATATCTTTCGAGCCTGTGCAATGTTAATGGTGTTTTATTCGGATTTAAGTATTGGTCAAATGCTGGCGGTTTTTGGCTATCTTTGGTTTATGATGGCACCTGTACAAGAGATTTTGGGTATTCAATATGCTTTTTATGCGGCTAAAGCGGCTCTATTAAGAATTAATAGATTAAATGCATTAAAACAGGAACCGTATTATCCACATCTTAAAAATCCTTTCTTGAATAAAAAAACGGTGGCTATTAGTGTCGAAAATTTACATTTTAGTTACGCGGAAGAAAAAATACTTAATGGGATAAGATTAAATATTAAGGCCGGTGATAAAGTAGCCCTAGTTGGCGCTAGTGGTGGTGGAAAATCTACATTGATTCAAACTTTAATTGGGCTTTATTTACCTAGTGCAGGTCAAATTTGTTTTGATAATGTCCCTATTGAACATATTGGCTTAGAGGTTGTTCGTGAGCATGTCGTTACCGTGCTACAACATCCCGTGCTATTTAATGATACCATCCGTGCAAATCTTACTTTAGGCAAGCCAGTTGCTGACTCAATATTATGGGATGCCTTGGCTATCGCGCAATTAAAAGAAAGCGTTGCAGATCTTGAGCAAGGTTTAGATACTATTGTTGGTCGATTAGGAATGCGACTCTCGGGAGGGCAACGTCAAAGAATGGCTATTGCACGTATGATTGTAGCGGATCCTAAGGTGGTAATATTAGATGAAGCGACGTCAGCTTTAGATAGTGAGACCGAGCACAAATTGCATCAGGCAATGGCTGTGTTTTTAAAAGATCGCACAACTATCATTATTGCCCATCGTTTAAGTGCTGTTAAGCAGGCGGATCATGTCTATGTGTTTGAGCAGGGTGTGATTTGTGAACAGGGGCGTCATGAAGCGTTAATTAACCAAAATGGACTCTATGCCAAACTTTATGGCGAATATCAATAAAACGGGTAAAAAGGTGGAAGGTACACTTTGATATTACATTTAACTTTCATTTTTAATTTTAATGACTGAACTTTACGATTTACATTGTCATTCTACGGCCTCTGATGGCACGTTATCACCAACAGATCTAGTGTTGCGCGCTTCTCAACAAGGCGTAACCTCGCTGGCTTTAACAGATCACGACACCCTTGCAGGGCTTCCAGAGGCACAATTGTGTGCTCTTGAAAAGGGTATGAGAATAATCCCCGGTATTGAGCTTTCTACTAATTGGCAAAACAAATGTTTTCATGTCGTTGGTTTGGGTATTGATCCTGCTTATGGCGCTTTAGTTGAAGCAACGACGGAATTGCAAATCACGCGTCTTGAGAGAGCCGAAAAAATTGCGATGAAGTTGGAGAAAAAAAACATTCCTGGTGCTTTAGAAGCGGTTAAAAAAGTAGCGGGTGAGGGAATGATTACACGTACTCATTTTGCTAATTTTTTGATGTCACAGAATCATGTGTCTACTCAACAGGAAGCATTTGATCGGTACCTCGCCAAAGGTAAATCAGCTTATGTGTCCACTTCCTGGGCTGAACTAGAAGTGGCTATCAATTGGATTACTGAAGCAGGCGGGGTTGCTGTACTGGCACATCCCTTGCGTTATAAATTGACAGCGAATTGGATGAAACGACTTTTGACTGAATTTAAGGCGATGGGAGGTCAAGGCATTGAAGTTATAACGAGTAGAATGAATGCTGATGAGATTCGTCAAGCAGCTGATTATGCAACGCGTTTTGATTTGTTGGGTTCAGTAGGCTCTGATTTTCACCATACCACTAATCCGTATGTTGAATTAGGACGTCTAGCGCCTTTACCTACACATATAAAACCCGTATGGGAATTGCTTTCTTAGCATTTTTTAGTCCACATTATTTCTTTAGAAGTACTTAACCTTTGCTCTCTGGTTTTTGGATCTGAGCGAAAAATAAAACAGCAGAGTAGATACAAACACTATGAGTATTTTAAGAAAACTTGCATCGCAGACGGCGATCTACGGTATTAGCAGTATATTTGGGCGGTTCCTAAATTACTTGTTAGTGCCACTTTATACGTATTATTTTTCTGCGGCGGAGTACGGTGTTGTCTCAGAATTTTATGCTTATGCAGGTTTCTTTTCTGTTTTACTGTTGTTTGGTTTTGAAACGGGTTACTTTCGGTTTCGTGATAAACACCCTACTGGTAGAGATGTTGCTTATTCAACAGCACTAATAATTGTTGTCCTAGTCAATGTGGTTTTTTTTCTGACGATATTACTTATTAATTCACGGCTTTCGTCAGCGCTGAATTACGCTAATCATCCCGAGTATGTCGTGTGTTTTACGTTGATTTTAACGTTGGATGCCATAGCCTCAATCCCGTTTGCAAGGTTACGTGCTGAAGACAAGGCTTTTCGTTTTGCGGGCATTAAGATAACCGAAATTTTGATCACTGTAGTACTTAGCCTGTTTTTTATTATCTATTGTCCAAAGGTTTACGCGGAAAATCCGCAGTCGTGGGTCAGTGAAATCTATTATCCGTCAATCGGCATCGGTTATATTTTTATCGCCAATTTGATGGCTAGTGTTTTTAAGTTTGTCCTGCTGTCAGCGCAATTAAAGGGTTTAGCTTGGGGGTTTGATCGAGCGTTGTTTGCTAGAATGGTTGGTTATTCGTTGCCGATGGTGGTGATTGGTTTTGCGGGTATTATCAATGAAATGCTTGATCGAGCCTTGCTGAAGTACTTATTGCCTTACGATGCGCTCACCAATATGAAAATGTTGGGTATTTATAGTGCCTGTTATAAATTGTCTATTTTAATGTCTTTGTTTATTCAAGCATTCCGATATGCAGCTGAGCCGTTTTTCTTTGCTTACTCGGATAAGGGCGATGCGCGTATCATTTACGCGAAAGTATTAAAGTATTTCGTTATTTTTTGTGTGTTCATCTTTTTATTGGTGACACTGTTTATTGACTTTTTTAAGTATTTTCTGGGAGAGGAGTTCCGTGTCGGGCTCCAGGTTGTCCCTATTTTATTACTGGCTAATCTATTTTTGGGTATCTATGTCAATCTATCAATTTGGTATAAATTGACTGATCGTACTTTGATGGGGGCTTTTGTATCATTGTCCGGCGCGCTGATAACGATTGTACTCAATATCTGGTGGATACCCTTGCTGGGTTATGTGGGTTCAGCATGGGCAACACTGGTATGTTATGCCTGTATGGCTTTGGTTTCGTATTTACTGGGTAGGCATTATTATCCGGTGGCTTATGAGGTTAAGCGGGTACTTGGATATATAAGTTTGGGTGTTGGTTTGTACTTTGCTAGGGCACACTTGCAGGTTGATACCGGTTGGCAGTCACCGTGGTTATTATCTCTAGAATTGATGGTGCTTTATGTCTTGTTGACTGTGCTTATTGAAAGGCGAGCATTAAGGCCATGAAGAAGCGTTAATGTTCGGTAAGTAGTTCCATGAATATTATGTTGTCGCTTTCAACAGGGTAAATCCGTTTTCCTGCGCTTATTGCACGCCTGAAAACGGATTCACAGTTATATTGACCCTATCAGAGCCGTCAAAGTATAGCGTTAATTTACTTTAATCGCAGGACCTGTCATACCATCAATGCCCAAGGTGGGTAATATCATGTTTTCTCTATCGGTTTTTACGCCTTCAGCAATCGTCATTAAGCCGATTGAATGGGCAATTAAACACAGACCTTTTATCAAGGCCTGATTGCCTGTGTTTCGGTCAATGTCGCGTATTAATGAAGTGTCTATTTTGATGTAATCTAGGTTCAGGTCGTGTAGTTCGCTCAGGCGGGCAATTTGTGCGCCTACATGTTTGATGCCTAATTTAACGCCTAAGGGTTTTAGGGTGTTGCAAAAAATACTGAAGTCATTGAGATAATTAAAGGCACTATCTTCTGTGACTTCCAGCCATAAAGACGGCGCGCATTGAGGCTGAGCGGTCATGAGCTTAACTATATTTTCAAGGTAAGCTGGGTTCCGCATAGCGCCCGTTGATACATTAAGTGCGATGGCGGGCTTGCCTTCAGCGAGAGTTTTAACTGCAAATTCAACAACTAAGTTATCAATCCGTGTGATGAGGTCAAGTTTTATGGCCCAAGCGATAAACTCTGCAGCGGGTATCCATTCACCTGCCACTTCAAGTTGGATGCGGACGGGGCTTTCATGATGGATTAATTGGCCCGTTGACGAGACGACAGGGAAGCTGGCTAATTTTAATTGTTGATTTTCTAGAGCGTTCGTCAACATAGTACGCCATTCCGGTTCATCTTTGTCGGCGTAGTTCGCTTTATTATGCAGGCTAGTAATATTGAGTAACTCAGCACCCTCTAAATTTGTACCGGTTTTGCTAGCGGTGATGAGAATATTAAGGCCATGTAATTGATCGGCATGGCTTATTTTGCTTGAGTCAACTGAGAGTTTAAGGGTTAAGGTAGGGTCTATTGCTTGGTTACCCGCTTTTAATTGTACGTTTTTGATTTGCGCTGCTAAGAGATGGTGATCAGTGGGTTCTTTTGAATAAACCGCTATCCCCGAACCGGTGACTCGGCCGGCTATAAATCCAGGGTTTTCATGGATAAAGGCATTGAGCTCGCCACCAATTTTCTTTAATAAATTATCGGTTGCTACGCTGCCGTGTAGGTCATTAATTTCAGTCAGATTGGTAATGTGTGACATGATTAAAGCGCCTTCAGTAAAGCTTTCTTCGTTAGAGAGTTCGGCGGCTATTCGGTTGATAAAGTATTTACGATTCATTAAGCCTGTAATTGCATCGTAATTGGCTTCTTGACGAAGACCTTCTAATAATTGTGTTTGGTCATGGAACATTTCTTTGAGTTTTTGTGACAGTCGATTCATGGCCTTGGCCAAGGTTTTAAATTCGATTGTTGTAGGCTCTTCAATCGTGATGAATAATTGGTCGCTGATGGCTTCTGCCATGCTGACCATTTCATTAAGCGGGCGTAGGATTTTCTTTAAGACAATCGTGCCTAATACCCCCGTTAAAAAGGCTATAAATAAACTCCAGAGCACACTTAATAAAACCCCATCCCACAAGTCTTTGTAGGCAAATTCGGTTGAACTTGCTAGGCTGATGACGCCGTATTGTGACCAGCCATTCTGTATCATGGCGATCCCGGGAGGGGCATTAATGGGCAATAGCTCGATAAACCAAGTTGGGATAGGCAACGGTTGTTCAACCGATTTTTTTCGCTCCACCATTAATGCGCCTGTTGGATCATTAAGTCTTATGTATTGATAGTGGCCATTATCAAATTGAGCCGAGAGCATCAGATCAATCGTAACGGGATTTTTATCTAACTGTGAGATTGACAAAGCGAGTGAAACTGCATTATCCATATTTTTCATGCGCAGTTGTTTTTCTAAATATTTCTGGCTAGTGATTAAGTTGATCACTAAACTGGCGCTAAAGGTCATAATGATGACGATAATGATCGTTAACCACAATTGCTTGATAAGAGACATAGGTTTTTCCTTAAAAATTACTGATTATTATCAGCGTCAATTCTCACTAAGACATTAACCCAGCGAGAAAGATTATTGAGTGATTCACCTTTAGGAGCCGTTGATGCGCCTACCCACAAGCCTTCACTATTAAAACTAAAAACAGGGAATAAATCGACGCGACGTGAGGCGGGGCGAATATCTGGAATGAGGTTGTCCAATATTAAGGGTTCGGAAGTGGGGGTTTCGTAGTAACTTAATATCATATGAGCGACAAAGGCTCGGCTGTATATGCCACCAATTTGAGCGCGTACATAGGTGAGTTTCAGGCGTTCGTTAGGAATGCCAAGTTCTCTAAGATAGATGTATTTAGCAATACTGAAATCTTCACAATCCCCCCGTTGCTTTCCGATGGATTCTAAGGGTGTTGCCCAATAATCCGCTTCGCCCCAAATATCAATATCATCGTCAAAATAGAGAATTTCATTGTTGAAAAAATTATTGATACCCTCGAGTTTTTCAAGATCAGGTGCATTTTTTAATTGGGTAATAGTGGTTTCTAATTTTAAAATGACATTTTTTGCTTGAAAACCATAGCGTTGCTCAGCAAGTCGCGCTAATTTAGTGAAATCCGTGGCGCTCGATAATTGCACGAGGAGAAAAAAAAGGAGAACTCTGAAGATATATTTAGGCATAATTTTAAGGTATTAACGGCTAAGTGAATAGTTAAAACGTAATGGCGCTTAAATCCTATAGTTAGTTAAGCCTAAAAAGGTAGACGTTAGGTAAGCATAAATACTTTAATTGGCAATCATTCAGTGTTGCCCAGAGTTATTGTTTAAGATCTAAAAATATAAGCTAATGTTTTTTGCTTTAAACACCTTGCATTAACAATCCTTCCGTTAAGTTGCCAAAATTTATCGGTCACTAAAGGGATTTTCGTGACCGATAAAAATACTTTGGTAGTGTTTAGTTTCTACCTGCACTTGGGTCTTGATAAGTCGCAGGCATCGGTGGTTGCAATTGAATATTGCTTCTTAAGTCAGGATTTAGGGGCCTAGCTTTTAACATCAGTTCATCTTTATTGATTTTCATCAGTTCTGGGGCGATAGAAGTATTGCAAGCCGCAACTTTATATTCTTCATCTTCCTCTTCTTCCATTTCGGGTAAATCAGAGCGAACTACATTGATTTTACGAAGAATTTCACCTTGGCTGGTATAGGTGCGAGCGTAAGCCGTATAAAGGTCACGCTCAGTCTCAGTATAATTACGGCGTGCATTAAAATATTCGTTTTCAGTATCCAGTAAATCTAATAAAGTTCGTTGTCCAATACTAAATTGTTTGCGATAGGCTTCACGCGCTTTTTCAATCGCCAATTGATGTTGATCTCTATAACCAAGTTGACTCTTTAAGTTAACAATATCGCCATAAGCTACGGCCAATGTTTGACGGGTGTCTCTACAGGCTTTGTCTCTTAAATCATGGGATTGATTTAGTTTAAAGGTACTTTCGCTGATTAAAGATTTATCGGTAAAACCATTGAACAAGTTATAGTTTAAAGTGACTTCCACGACATCAGCAGCTGAGTAGGCATTTTCTCCACTTTGTGCAACATCAACGGCATGTCTGGCCATTAAATCAACCCTAGGATAGTATTGTGATTGCTTAACTTTTACTTGTTGTTCAGAGGCAATAATATTTTCGATAGACGCTAATATATCTGGGTTGTTTTTAAAGGCTTTTTCTAGCGCATTATCGGCGGTAGCGTCAACGCCTTTATTAACAAAATCAACTTCGGGTAAGATCGGTTGAGGAAGATCCCCTGTTAAACGTTGAAACGTTGCAGTAACGGCTAACAGATTGTTGGTTTCTGTTAATAAATTAGCTTCTGCCAAGGCTAAACGACCACTGCCTTGCTCTAAGTCGACACGACGACCAACACCGGCGAGTACACGTTCTTCGACCAAATTAAATAATTGTTTATGCACAACAAAGTTATCTTGTGCGTAGCCCACAAACTTTCTATATTTTTGAACATCTATATACGCTTTAGTGGTTTCCATGGCGATACGTTGCATTGCGCTTTCTAACTCATAATAACGAGTTCGAGCTGCATGGTCTAAACGTCTCGCTTCGCTAAGCGTACCAAAACCATCAAATAGCATTTGACGTAATACAAAGGTGGTCATGTATTCAGGAACAAAATTATTATAATTTTGAGCGCTTTGAGAGCCTTGAGAGCCTTGGATAGTACGGCCTTCACTAATTAAATTGATATGTGGATAAAATCCACCTCTAGAAGCCATTTGTTCCTGTATAGCGGCGCTGTAATTGTTATAAGCTGCTTGTACTTCAGGATTCGTTGCTATCGTTTTTTCAATAATCTGTTGATAAGTAGACCCCTCAGCTTGGCTGACGGAACTTATTAAAGATAAAATGACTAATAATAAAAACTTCATGAATGCCTCCGACTTAATATATTGTATGGCATTTAAACTGATAGGCGTGTCTATGTCAATTTAATAATCATTATCATTAGGCTTGTTAATGGGTGAGGTGTTTAGTATTTCAGGCGATGGATAGATAATCTCTAGTAAAGGATATATTTAGAAATTAATAAGGCTCTATTTTCTTTTAAATGACTGGCATTAATGTTAATTTTTTGTAGGCAATCAGTATAATACGTTTTTGCTTTTTAGATTAAACGCACTAACTCTGAGCGGGGTGGGTTGCTTTTTAGCAAGTTGGAGTTCTTTTGACTATTATAACCTCTTCTAAAAGATGTCTTTGGGCGACTTCAAGTTTACTTGAAGAAAACTATCATGACCACGAATGGGGCGTGCCGGTGCATGACGACAGGCTTTTGTTTGAGCTGTTGAGCCTTGAAGGTGCTCAAGCCGGATTGAGTTGGTCGACTATTTTAAAAAAACGAGCTGCGTACCAAGTTGAATTTGATCATTTTGAAGCGAACATAATTGTTAATTATGATGCGCATAAAATGAATCAATTGTTATCAAATCCCGATTTGGTCAGGAACCCATTAAAACTCAAATCGGTTGTCACTAATGCGCGTGCTTTTTTGGAGATTCAGAAAAGTTTTGGTGGTTTTGATCATTATTTATGGCAATTTGTTGGAGGTGATCCCGTGCAAAATTCATGGAAAAATCATGCTGACATTCCTACATTCACTGATTTATCTAAATTGATGAGCAAGGATTTAAAAGCACGGGGATTTAAGTTTGTCGGCCCCATTATTTGTTACGCCTATATGCAGGCAATTGGTATGATAAATGATCATACGGTAGATTGTTTTAGATATGAACAGCTTAAAAAAACCGTCTCATTTAAGATAAACCCACTAAACTAAGCGACAGATTAAAAATAAGGAATTTAAAAGCCATGCGTTATTTACATACCATGATACGCGTTCGTGACTTGCAAGAGTCACTTGATTTTTATTGTAATAAAATTGGTTTGGTTGAAAAAAGCCGATTTGAAAGCGAGCAGGGGCGTTTTACCCTTATTTATTTGTGTGCGCCGTTCGATGAAGCGCAGGCCCTTAATACGGAAGCGCCTTTATTAGAGCTAACCTATAACTGGGATACAGAGGATTATAGTGGGGGACGTAATTTTGGTCATCTTGCTTTTGAAGTTGACAATATTTATGAGACTTGTCAGAAATTAATGGCAGCGGGTGTCTTAATTAATCGCCCACCTCGTGACGGTTATATGGCTTTTGTTCGCTCACCGGATGGCATTTCTATTGAGTTTTTACAGAAAGGGACGTCACTGCCAACGGAAGAGCCTTGGAGTTCAATGGCTAGTGTAGGGAGTTGGTAAGCCCCCAATATCCCCGTAGGTGTTAAAGTGCTGAGGATGTCAGGTGTTTACTAAAGGTGAATATGAAAGATTAGCTTTTGGAATCTTTTTTGGTTTTTTTAGCAGCTTTTTTTTCTTTAGGGCTTAGCGCTGGTTTTTTCTTGTCTTCTTTGTTGCTTTTTTGTTCTTTGCTCATCGCACTTGCTCCAAGTAGTTAATAGGATTTATGGAAATTAATGCTTATGACACGAGATAGGTGGCTATTAAAGTTACTAGGTTCTATCAATTAGCCAACTTGAGCTTACTCTTAATTATTAAAGATAACAATAAATGCTTGATTTTCAGAGAGCTGTCTTAGTTTGTAAAACTCAATTAATATCTTTTTCACCTAAATAGAGTCACCTTTTATGAAAAAAACAGTATTGTTTATTTTAGTTGCCACGCTGATGACTGTTCAACCTGTTTTGGCGTTACAAATAGCCAACCCAGCTTCGGTTAATTGTTCTAATGTAGGCGGTCATTTAGTAATAGAACGGCGAGGTGATGGTGGTGAGTTCGGTATTTGTTATTTCGAAGACAATAAAGCTTGTGAGGAATGGGCGCTGTTTCGTGGTGAATGTCCAAAAGGCGGCGTTAAAAGCACTGGTTTTGATAGCGCAGATAAAAAATATTGTGTTTGGATAGGCGGTAAAGTGAAGTTAGGGGCAAAATCAGTCTGTACGTTTAAGGGCGGCTCAACATGCTCTACCTTGGCGCTTTATAACGGAAGTTGTTTGCAGTGAAGCATCTTAAAAACCATAGCACTTTTGTAAAATGGCCAGAGTAACTTATTGTATTTACAGGTGTATTATTTTCAATTCAGTCTGTAAGTGACGGTTTGCAATAAGTTGAGTGATTTGGTAAGCAACTTCAGTGACTTTAATTCGATCCAAACAATCCCAATAAGGACAAGCTTCACCGATACATTTTTCGCAGGTAGGTACCTCAGGGCTTAATAGGATGCCCTGGCCTAACGGTTTCCATCTTTCTGGTAATGAACTGCGGCGGGGATCGAACAAGCTAACTGTCGCTGCACCAAGTGCGCCGGCTAAATGAGCCGGGCCGGTTGAGGCAGACACAACTACCTGACTCGTTGCGATCACAGACATTAAGTCTCGAAGTGAGAGTTGCCCCATCAGGTTAGTGATATCAGGAGAAGTAGTGTTTTCGGTAAAGCTCTCTTTTTCAAAATCAATACGCTCTTGTTTGCTGCCGGTCAAGATGACGCTATAGCCTTGTAGGCTAAGATTTAATGCGAGGTTTTGATAATGAATGGAACGCCAATGTCGAGAAGAAATGCCCCCCGGATGGATAATAATGCGGGGTTTGTGCGTAGTCTTCCAGTATTTTTCACCTGTGTTAAGTTCGCTGACGGTCATGGCTAGCTGAGGTGGAATCAGGTTGCTGGGCGTAAGTCCAAGTCCTTTTAGCAGGCTTAAATTATATTCGGCTTCATGCTTTGAGCAATCACTGCGATGCTCATAGATACGTCGATTAGCCAGTAGGCTTCTTAAGCGATAGCCAGTGGCTATTCGTATAGGTGTTTGGGCAAGAAAAGCTGGCCACATCAACTCTTTGAAGGGTTTGAGAAAAATAACGGCCTCTATGTCTTTTGAGAATGCTTGCATGCGTTCTCTTAAAGGCGCATCTAACTTTATGATTTTAACAAAATCAACATCAGGGTGGTTCGTTAAAATGGGAGCGGTGATAGCATTAACGAGAAAACCGATCTTTGCGTCAGGCAGTTGCTGGCGAATTTGAGTCGCGATGGGTAGCGATACGACTAAATCACCTATTCCATCAGGACGAACGATGAGTATTTTCATTATAGGTGATGAGTCGTCAGTTGAGTGAGTATCTTACAAATAACAGATTTTTAGGGTTGGCCATGACAAGTCTAGAATAACCCTAATGAGGTAGGTGGCGATTTGTAAGACACCTACTTCGATAAGTGCATTTTAAATAGCTTGCTTGATCCGCTCTAAGGCATTTTGCAAATTAGACATACTCGTGGCGATAGAAATTCTGATATGACCTTCTGAACCGAATGCAGAACCAGGGACTAAGGCTACTCCTGCTTTTTCAATTAAATAATCTGAAAACTCTAAGTCATTGTTGATGCCCTCTAAGCGGGCAATCAGTTTTTCTATATTGGGAAAAACATAAAAAGTGCCATCAGTTTCAAGGCATTCAATTCCCTCAATGCTGTTTAGTTCAGCGACGACATAATCATGACGTTTTTTAAATTCAATACACATGTCGCTTATAAAGCTCTGATCGCCCGTGAGCGCCGCTTCTGCTGCATATTGTGAAATAGAGGTTGGATTAGAGGTGCTTTGTGATTGAATAGTACACATCGCTTCAATTAAATCAGCAGGACCTGCAGCATAACCGATGCGCCATCCAGTCATAGAATAGGCTTTTGAAACGCCATTCATTACGACAGTACGATCATAAAATTCAGGGTGTGCGTTCAAAATATTAACAAAAGTTCCTTGGTTCCAAAGGATATGTTCATACATGTCATCGGTGGCGATGATAATGTTAGGGAAATCAATCAGTACGTCACCCAAGGCTTTTAGTTCCGCCAAAGTATAAGCAACACCTGATGGATTTGAGGGGCTGTTTATAAAAATTAAACGGGTTTTATCAGTAATCGCGGCACGGAGTTGTTCGGGAGAGATTTTGAAGTGCTGTGCTTGAGTGGTTTCAATAATAACGGGCACACCATCAGCTAATAACACCATATCAGGATAAGAAACCCAAAATGGCGCCGGAATGATGACTTCATCACCTGGGTTGATCAATGCTTGCGTCAGATTATATGAGCTTTGTTTGCCACCGCAAGAAACCAATATTTGCTTCGCTTGGTAATCAAGGCCGTTGTCATTTTTAAATTTGGCGATAATGGCTTTCTTAAGACTGGCTGTGCCATCAACTGCCGTGTATTTAGTGTAGCCACTGTCCATGGCTTTAATGGCAGCTGCTTTAATATGATCGGGTGTATCGAAATCAGGTTCGCCTGCACCAAGACCTATAATGTCTTTGCCTGCAGCACGCATTTGAGCCGCTCTGGCGGTAATAGCCAAAGTAGGAGAGGGTTTAACTGCTTTGACTCTGTTAGAAAGTGTGATGCTCATGATTCGCCGTGTAAAATAATGGTCATAAATGATCCTGATTATACGCTATGTCGTGTGGCTTGCTAATAGTAGAGTGCTAAAATATCAACAATTGTCACCTATTTAGGTGATATAACTTCTTATTACAGATCCTGTTTAATCTTTTTATAGAAAAAGAGCGGGGGAATGAAGTAGATGACTTATCAATATCCTAGGCTCAGTATAGAGAATTCGTATCAGTGAAAAAACAATTTAAGCTACATAGCCGTTTTAAACCAGCAGGTGACCAACCGACCGCCATCAAAACATTGGTTGAAGGCTTGAGTGATGGTGAGGTTCATCAAACGTTATTAGGTGTTACGGGTTCAGGAAAAACGTTTACTATCGCTAATGTCATTAATGAAGTGCAACGACCTGCCATGATTATGGCGCCGAATAAAACATTAGCGGCCCAATTGTATGGTGAGATGAAAGAGTTTTTTCCAGAAAATAGCGTGGAATATTTCGTTTCTTATTATGATTATTATCAGCCAGAAGCTTATGTGCCAGCATCTGATACGTTTATTGACAAAGATGCCGCCATTAATGAGCATATTGAGCAAATGCGATTATCTGCGACTAAGGCATTAATTGAAAGAGGTGATACTATTATTGTTGCTACCGTTTCGGCTATTTATGGCTTAGGCGAGCCAGAATCTTACTTTAAGATGGTTTTGCATCTGGTAAAAGGCGACATGATTAAGCAACGTGACATTTTGCGGCGTCTTGCAGAAATGCAATACACGCGTAATGATCTGGAGTTACGTCGAGCAACTTATCGTGTCCGTGGCGAAGTCATTGATATTTTTCCTGCTGAGTCAGATAGTGAAGCCTTACGAGTTGAATTGTTTGATGATGAAGTAGAGCGCTTGTCTTTGTTTGACCCTTTAACGGGTGAAATAATTCGCAGATTGGTACGGTATACGGTTTATCCAAAAAGTCATTACGTGACACCGCGTGAACAATTATTAATAGCGGTTGAGTCCATCAAGCTTGAGCTTAAAGAGCGTCTTATTCATTTACGCGCCGTAAATAAGTTGGTAGAAGCGCAACGACTTGAACAACGTACTTTGTTTGATATTGAAATGATATTAGAAGTGGGCTATTGTTCCGGCATTGAAAATTATTCACGTTATTTATCGGGGAGAGCGGCGGGTGAATCACCGCCTACCATGTTCGATTATTTACCGGATGATGCTTTAGTGATTGTTGATGAAAGCCATGTGACCGTGCCGCAAATCGGTGCAATGTATAAAGGGGATCGCTCACGTAAAGAAACCTTGGTTGAGTATGGCTTTCGATTGCCGTCGGCGCTGGATAATCGTCCGCTAATGTTTGCTGAGTTCGAAGCTAAATCACCGCAACGTATTTATGTGTCAGCCACCCCTGGACCTTATGAAAAAGCACATTCAGGAGTTTTTGCCGAACAAGTTGTTAGGCCCACCGGTTTATTAGATCCTCTTGTGGAAGTGCGTCCAGCAACTTCGCAGGTTGATGATTTATTATCAGAAATTAATTTGCGTGTTAGTGTCAACGAGCGTGTATTAGTGACAACATTGACCAAGAAAATGTCGGAAGATTTGACTGAGTATTTGTCAGAACACGGTGTTCGAGTGCGTTATTTGCATTCTGATATTGATACGGTTGAAAGAGTCGAAATTATTCGCGATTTAAGGCTGGGGCAATTTGATGTGTTAGTGGGCATCAATTTATTACGTGAAGGTTTGGATATTCCGGAAGTGTCTTTAGTAGCGATACTAGATGCCGATAAAGAAGGTTTTTTGCGTTCTGTAGTGTCGTTGGTCCAGACGATTGGGCGAGCCGCCCGAAACAGTCGGGGTAAAGCGATATTGTATGGTGACAAGATAACTCGATCAATGCAGCAAGCGATAGAGGAAACAGATCGTCGTCGGGAAAAACAACATCAATTTAATCTTGAGCAGGGTATTGAACCCATTACTATACTTAAATCTATTACTGATATTCTGCAGGTGGCGATTCCTGGTTCAGGATTATCTTCAGCTAAAACGGTTAATAAAGTTGCTGAGTATTCAGCAGACTATAAAGCGATGACGTCGAAACAATTAGGTAAAAAACTGAAACAGTTGGAAGATGAAATGTACCGTTTTTCTAAAAACCTCGAATTTGAGCAAGCGGCACGCATCCGTGATGAAATTAAGGTGTTGCAAGTGCATTTACTACATTAGCAATTCAATAGGTTTGCTTTTGGAAAGTGTAGGACTAAATAGACGAATAACTTGGATTTTATAATGAACAATTACGAACATAGCAAAAAAGCAAGACGTGTAGCCTCAATAACTTATTTACTTATTATGACGTTTATTCTGGGTGGGACTTATATATCAAATCAGAAAAAAGAAGCGGTTAAGAAAGCGTTAACTCATTTACCAGAAACCTCAAGTGGTTTCTCTAAAAATCCTGATCATTGAAAGAATGATTGATTAATCTGACGGCGTATTTGATGGGGGTATTTCATTGTCCACATCGATTAATTAGGGTTACTGAGGGCGTTAAAAAACAGCTAGAAGCGCTTTAAGATTCTGCTTTTTGCTCACGTGCTAATAAATTTTGAACGGCCTTCAGCGGGGCTAGGTCTTCATATAAAACTTTATAGGTTTGTTCGGTAATCGGCATGTCGATACCGTATTTTTTGGCGAGTAAGAAAGTTTCTTTAGCCGCTGAGATACCTTCAATTTCTTGACCGATTTCTTGGATAGCCGTGGCTCGATCTT
>CAMDWT010000035.1 GCA_945877505.1 Crenothrix polyspora | reverse complement strand
CATCATCTTGTGCTACCTTTATGCACCCTAAGCCATTTTTTTATAAATATTACTGGTGGGTGTTTTGGAAAGAAAGTCCCTGTGATGGTAAAGCGTTTCTTCATAAACAATATCGATTATCTACAAAGCAAGCGTTTGATTTAAGGAGGAAATTAGAGTCGGCTGACGAATCTTACTGGTTATACAATGAACGATTACCACGTCTAGATCCAGTTAATACGCCGTTTGACCCTGAGGCTAGTCAATGGAAAAACACTGAGTGGGCTAAAGCGTTCGATGAAGATCCTGATGAAATATTTAAAGGATTTAAATAATCAAATACTCGTTGACCTTTGGTTAGACAGATCAATCTTTATTTTTTCATTATAAGGGCTGAGGATTTCCATGTTATTCAATGACGAGTTAATTCAGCGATTACGTGTGGCGCAGAACGTGGTGTTTTTTGGCGGTACTGGTGCATCCGCAGAAACCGAGGTGCCAACATTTCGAGATAGGAAAGAATTGTATTTGTGATAATTTTGATGTGACCACCTTCGTTTAATTAAATCACCTAGTTTTGTACTTGGAAATTTGTTTCGCCATAAACTCCGATAATACGGGTTTTTCCACGATACGAAGTGGTATTGCAATGCTGATGTCCATGTAAAAAATAGGCCGGTTGCACTCTGTCTATATAATCCAAAAAGGCATCAAACCCTTGATGATTAACTGTATCTCGCTCATGAATTCCTCGAGGTGAATTATGAGCAATAAAAACGTCAACAGCAGGAAAATCTTTTAATAGTACATATACTTGCTCTTGAGTATACATGTGATTGCCTAGACGTTTATATTGCCAACTGCCGGCAAAACCACCAAAATTCAATCCGAAACGATTAACTATTTGCAGGTGTAAATCAACTGTAGGTACAGGAAAGGGCTGATCCATACAATGATTGCCACGAATGGCCATTACATGCTCTGGAGCATATAGATCAATTGCTTTTTCTAAGGTTACATCATAAAGATCACCTAGAGAAAGCAATAAATCAACATCTGATAGGGGTGCAATATGACCAACAAGAGAATCATCATCGGCAATAGCAATTATGTTTAGCATATATTGTATAAATAGTGTTTGATGAAGTTATTATGCCTTAAACAAAATGCTGACGCCAACCAGACGCGAATCGAATAATTGTTGATAAACAAAATGACATTTGCAAAAAACTAAGTACACCCATAAGCACACCCAATTCCATTTTCTTCAGAGCAAAAAAAAGCCTCACACTTTCATGTAAGGCTTTTATTTATTTGGCTCCCCTCCCCGGACGGATTCGAGCCGCCGACCTAATGAATAAAAGTTACCCGCTCTACTGACAGCACTTGAATAATAATTATTACTTGCAGGTCTCAATGAATATGTCTTTTCTGCCTACGGTAAATATTGTGATAGTAAAATAAGCTGGTAAAGTGTGAATTGTTAAACTTTCAACGGTTAATCAAATGCTACAAGGCAAAATATTAATTATTATTGGCTGCGCTTTAATTGCTGTGGGATTAGTAATTAACTATGCCCCTGCCCTCATAACCTGGATTGGAAAATTACCGGGAGATATCCGAATTATTGATGAGAGTAAATCCATTTTTATACCGATCACTTCGTCAATAGTTATCAGTATAATCTTAACCATTCTGGTTAACCTATTCTTTCGGAAATAGACGTGAATCAAATACTGAAAAATTATGAGATCAGTTTCTGCTCATTAACAACAGTCAACCTTAGGACGTTTCTGAAAACTTAACATCAAGATACTTTGAGCCTGTAAAAATGTCTGCACTACTATATCATGTCAATATAATCACTCAACTACTCCTTAGAACAACTATGCGCCACCTCAAAAGCATCTTATTTGTATTTTTAATGTCTACTGGCATTGTTAATGCTGGTTCATTGCCTTCTGGTTTTGTTTATTTGACGGATGTAGCTCCTACTGTTGTTCTTGATATGCGTTATGCTAAGTCTGAGAATTTCATTGGTAGGCCTATAGACGGTTATATTCAGCAAATAGCTATTACAACTACTGAAGCGGCAATGGCCATTAAAAATGTGCAGGCTGAGTTACTACACTACGGACTTGGCTTAAAAATTTACGATGCCTACCGTCCGCAGCAGGGCGTTGATCATTTCGTTCGCTGGGCTAAAGATTTAAAGGATGTGCTTAAGCAAGCTGAGTATTATCCAAAAGTCGCGAAACAGCATTTGTTTCAGGAAGGATATATAGCCTCTAAGTCTGGACATTCTCGCGGAAGTACGTTTGATTTAACTTTAGTGTACTTCGATGACAACAATCGACTACAAGAACTGGATATGGGAACGCCCTTTGATTTTTTCGATCCTCGCTCTTGGACTGAACACTCAGAATTAACGGTTACGCAAAGAACTAATCGTTTGTTATTAAAAACCATCATGGAAAAATATGGCTTTAAACCTTATTCGAAGGAATGGTGGCATTTCACCTTAAAACAAGAACCCTATCCCGAAACCTATTTTAATTTCAACGTAGAATGATGTCGACAAGCTCTACACAATCAATCAGTAATGATAATTCCCCCATTAGAAATTAATAAATCATGTTGCACGATTTTTCTTTTACCCAGTCAGTAGTCATTGCCTTATTATTTATTTGGACGGGGTTTGTTCGATCGGGGCTTGGTTTTGGCGGTGCAGCGCTAGGGTTGCCATTGATGTTATTTGTTAATAATAATCCACTCTTATGGCTTCCTATTATTAGCGTGCATTTATTATTTTTTTCTGGCTTAACACTGTTTAATCGCCTACATAATGTAGATTGGCGCTATTTAAGATCATCGCTGATTTATATTATTCCTTCTGCTATTGTTGGCGTATTCGGATTGGTTAACTTACCCATTTTATGGTTGGATGGTTTGATATATTCCATTACTTTTTATTATGGCTTTAATTGGTTGCTTAATCGAGGCATTCAAAGTCAACATGTTTGGGTGGATAGAGGTTTATTGATTTTAGGGGGCTATATTGCAGGGATTTCGTTAACTGGCGCGCCTTTAATGGTTGCTGTTTATATGCGTAATGTCAGTAAAAATCAGCTCAGGGATACTCTTTTTGTGTTGTGGTTCCTGCTGGTTTCTATCAAGATGACGACATTTATTGCTTTATCAGTTGATTTACATTTTTTAACGGCGTTACTGCTTTTACCCGTTGCCGCAATCGGTCATATACTGGGGTTGAAGGCGCATAAGGCAATTATACGTAATGACTTGCTTTTTAAACGCTGGATAGGTGGCGGACTGGTTATTGTTAGCGGGCTTGGTTTGTCGCAGTTAGTTGCAACACCTATTAAGATTTTATATGAATGGCTCAAAAATGACGTTAATTTGGCTTTATATACAAATGTGTTCAGCTAATAAATCAAAATCAAGATGTTCCAAATAAGGCAGCACACCTAGCAAAGGTATCGATAACGCTTCTTTAAGGGTATTGATGTTGTCATCCACCTTTAACATTGTCGGGTCAAGGCATACAGCGATCCATCCAGCACAAGTCAAGCCGGAGTGCCTAATACTCTGATAAGTCAACTTGGCATGGTTAATACATCCCAAACGAACACCTACAATCAAGATAACGGGGAGTGCTAGTGCTTTGGCCAAATCACTATTATCTTGGCTAGCATTTAAGGGAGAGAGCCAACCTCCAGCGCCTTCCACCAAAATTATATCGGACAGCTTTTTTAAAATATCATAATGAATAATAATTTCTGATAACTTAACGGGGTTATTTTCCCCTGCAATATGAGGCGAAACTGGTAATTCGTATAAATAAGGATTAATTAACGGGTATTCTAACGGCAGTGATGCATTTTTTTGTATCAGTAAAGCATCCTCATTTTTCAGCCCACCCTTTTCAACGATACCACCCGAGGCTACTGGCTTCATGCCAACTATGGTTTTACCTTGCTGTTTAAAATAACGCATCAAAGCAATTGTAGCGCAGGTTTTACCAGCGTTAGTATCCGTGCCTGTTATAAAATATCCTTGCTTCATAATTAATTAAACCTTAGCAATAACGCTAATAACTTCAAAGGTTGCAGGTAGTTGATCGTCGCGTCTAAATCGTTCATAAGCAGCAATCATTTGTTGCATCGCTTTTTTAGTGGTTATTTTTTTGTTACCACCCGAGATCACATGATGAGCGCCCAAGTGTTTTAATTCTTGCATCAAAATCCAGACAGATTCGTAGTGCGAGGTATAAACTTTGCGGGTCATCTCGATATAATTAAAGCCTGCTTGTTCCAGAAAATGGTGAATCTGAATATCACTATAAAAAGTATTCACATGATTATAGTGATCAACGTCTGACCAAGAT
Organism: Crenothrix polyspora; assembly: GCA_945877505.1. Classification (GTDB taxonomy): domain Bacteria; phylum Pseudomonadota; class Gammaproteobacteria; order Methylococcales; family Methylomonadaceae; genus Methylobacter_C; species Methylobacter_C polyspora_A. The sequence goes on along the minus strand of CAMDWT010000035.1, from coordinate 18,825 downwards.
TGTTTTAATTCACATAATGTTTCAGGTCCAAAGGTCGAAAACACCAACTGACCTTTAGGTTTTAATATCCCCTTTATTCCTGTAAAAACATATTCAAGATTATCACACCACTGCAGAGCAAGATTAGAAAATACGTGATCAATACTTTGCGGGACAAGCGGTAAATGCTCTGCATCGGCGCAGATATAACTTACATTATGCTGACTGGTTAGTTTATTTTGCGTTGTTTGCAACATAGATAAGGCAATATCCAAAGCTATCAGCGTTTTATAGGTTCCTAACGACAACAATTCTTTTGTTAAAAAACCAGTACCACACCCCAAATCTAATAAGGTACCGTTAAAGGGTTTCATGTCACTAAAATTTAAAAGTGCTTTGCCAACCGTACGCTGGAGTTCAGCAACATTATCATAGGTAAGTGAGGCTTTGGAAAAGGATCGCTTAATTCTGATTTTATTTATAGGCATTGTTCATCCATAAAGTTTGAAATCAAGGTTAAGACTTTTTCAGGATGAGATAAAAAGGGGGCATGTCCGGCCTCCTCGATAACGTCGAGTTTTAATCTGGGTGCTATCGCTAGTAATTGGCTCGCAATCTGATCAGGCACTAAACTATCTGCGGCCCCCAATATCACCGCTATAGGTAATTTGGTATTCGCTAAAGTAGTTCGTAAATCAGCTTGTTTTAGAATTTCTAAACCACCTTGTAAGGTTGCTTCATCAGCTGAATTACTTTGCATCACAGTGGCTTTAAGTTGTTTTAATAGTGCTTTATTATTGGGTACACTTTTGACTTGTAGGGATAAAAAACGCAATAAAGTCGCTGTTGTATTTTTAGTTAATTGATCAGCAAAGGCCTCTAATACTTCTTTTTTTACCCCCGCCCAATCGGCTGATTCCGTAAATGATGGATTTCCTGCTACTAATATCAGCGAATTAACGCGCTCCGGAAATCGACTCGCCAAGTCAAGCACGACAGTTGCCCCTAAGGACCAGCCTATCCAACAGCTTTTTTCCGCAGAAACAGCATCAACCAGTGCGTGGCTTATGTTCTCTAAGGTAAAGGTGGGTAATTTATCGCTTTCACCATGCCCGGGGAGATCAATACAGGTAACTTGATAATTCTGGGCTAATTGTTGAGCAAAATCTAACCATATACGACTGTTCATCGCCCAACCATGTACTAGCACGATGGACTGACCTTTACCGAAAGTTTGTTGATGAATTTTAGTCATATGTTGTTAAGTTCAAAGCAAAATACACGGTAGCTTGAAGCGTATTAGTTAGCAGTGTGTTTTTTTATGGCTGTCTCTAGGGCTTCAAGTAATTGATCTACTTGTTGTTCTTCATGCATAGCGGAAAGTGTGACTCGTAAGCGTGCGCTACCTTGAGAAACGGTCGGCGGTCTGATTGCACTAATTAAAAAACCCGCACTCAACAAGTCATTACTGATATCCACGGCTTGTTGGCTGTCACCAATAATAATCGGTTGAATGGGCGATAGTGAGGGTAATAATTGTAAACCTAACTGTTCTGCACCTGATCTGAACCGAACGGAGAGATTATTTAGCTTATCTCTACGCCAATTGTCTGAGATAACTATTTTTAAACTAGCTCGCGTTGCTTCTGCTACCGCGGCTGGCAAAGCGGTTGTGTAGATATAGGTTCGAGCTTTTTGAATCAGTGTTTCAATCAATACATCAGAACCGGCTATAAAAGCGCCAAAGGTACCCAAACCTTTACCCAGTGTGCCCATTAAAACGGGGACATCATCTTGCTTTAGCCCGTAATAGTCTAAAAGCCCCCCGCCTTTAGCGCCTATCACACCTAAGCCATGTGCATCATCAACCATTAGCCAAGCATCATGAGTTCTAGCGGTATTTGATAAAGTATTAAGGGGGGCAAAATCACCATCCATGCTAAACACCCCATCGGTAACAATTAATTTACGATTACTCGCTTTTTGTAATTGAGTGTCTAAATGTTCAGCATTAGCATGGGCATAACGTTTAAATTTTGCCCCAGACTGCAAACCGCCATCCAATAAAGAGGCATGATTTAAGCGATCTTCGAAGATTGAATCACCCTTCCCTACTAAAGCTGACAGGACACCGAGGTTAGCCATATAGCCGGTCGAAAATAATAAAGCCCTATCACGACCGGTGAAGGCCGCCAACTCTTCTTCTAAAGCATGATGAGCGTAACTATGGCCACAAATTAAGTGAGCGGAACCGCTGCCCACCCCGTAATCGTCAACAGCCGATTTGAAGGCCTGGACGACAGAGGGATGGTTGGCTAAACCCAGGTAATCATTGCTGCAAAAGTTAAGGATTTTTTGCCCGTCAATTTGCAAATGAACACCTTGCGGAGAATTGATAACTCTCCTAGATCGATATAAACCTTTAGCTGCGATAGTTTCTAATTCAGCCGATAACGTTAACTCCATCAAGCGTAACTTGATCCACCAGAATGTACGCCTAAACGTTCAAATAATGCCAAATCATGATTAGTCATCGGATTTTCAGTCGTCAATAATTTATCACCATAAAATATTGAGTTGGCGCCGGCAAGAAAACATAAAGCCTGCATTTCATCACTCATTTTGCTTCGACCGGCTGAGAGACGTACCCGAGATTTTGGCATCATAATTCTGGCGACAGCCAAGGTTCTTATAAACATAATCGGATCCAGTTCTTCAGTGCCCATCAAAGGCGTGCCTTCAACCTGAACCAACATATTAACAGGGACGCTTTCTGGATGTTTGGGCATATTGGCTAACTGTATTAACAATTGAGCCCGATCAACATCACTTTCACCCATACCAACGATGCCACCACAACAGACATTAATTCCAGCATCTCTAACTCGTTCAAGCGTATCTAGTCGGTCTTGATAGGTACGTGTTGTGATGACTTCAGAGTAATAATCTTCTGAGGTATCTAAATTATGATTGTAGTAATCCAAACCACCTTCTTTCAATCTTAGCGTTTGAGCATCGGTCAACATGCCTAACGTCACACAGGTTTCCATACCCAATGCTTTAACGCCTTGAACCATTTCTATCACGCGTTCGACATCTTTATCTTTAGGTTGACGCCATGCAGCGCCCATACAAAAACGTGAGGCGCCTTGATCTTTAGCCTGTTGAGCGGCTTGTAAAACGGCCTCAACGGGCATTAAGGCTTCAGGTGTTAAGCCTGAATCATACCTTGCACTTTGAGGGCAATAACCACAGTCTTCAGAACAAGAGCCGGTTTTAATGCTTAATAAACTGCTTATTTGCACTTCATTAGGATCAAAATTCTCTCTATGTGTTGTTTGAGCCTTAAAAATAAGATCATTAAAAGGTAAAGCATACAGCGACTGGACTTCCTCCAACTGCCAATCATGACGGATGGTGCTTAAATTATGGCCGCTAATGACATGGTTTGCAGACATTCTGTTATTCTCCAGCTACAGTAATAGTTTAAAAGTGATAAGCAATATCATTATTCGTCAACCGATTGAAATAAAAATGATACACAACTGGATTAATATTATACAGGATTACCTGCTGCCGCCTACCTGCATCTTATGCGGTAATGTAGGTTTTAATAATCGTGACATTTGTGAAACCTGTTGTCATCGTTTACTCAGAAACGAGCAGTGCTGTTATCGCTGTGCTGAAATATTCAATATGCCGTTGATGTTACCTACGTTGTGTGGACGTTGTTTAAGTTCACAACCCGCTTTTGATGAAACCTATGCGCCATTTATTTATCAGGGAGAAATACAACATCTTATCAAAACTTTAAAATTTGGTTCCCATACCAAAAATGCGCGTTTACTTGGGCTGTTGTTAACGGATCACCTAAAAGTAACCGCACAAATTCCTGAGTTGATAGTCCCTGTCCCTTTACATAAAGCGCGTTATCGTGAGCGAGGCTTTAATCAGTCAATTGAAATCGCAAAAATAGTGTCAAACCAATTAAAAGTCCCGTTGGATATCACTAGTTGCGTAAGGCGTTATGACACACCTCATCAAGTTTCATTGACAGCAATGCAACGGCGAATAAATATACAAAATGCCTTTTCTATCATAAAACCTATTAAGGCTCATCATATTGCTATACTTGATGACGTAATGACCACGGGTTCTACAGCCCATGAACTGGCTAAATGTTTAAAAAAAACAGGGGTGATTCGGGTAGATGTTTGGGTTTGCGCTAGGGCTTGATAAAAAAGATCAACTTGAACTAAAGCATTATTGTTAATCAGTTGCTTTAATAAAATACGGTATTAGCTTATGAAGGCTCTAATGGCAGAAATGCCTTGTGCACCATATTGTCGGGCAGTCGCCAACTCCCTTTCAGAAAGTCCCCCTAAAGCATAAACAGGCAGGTTAATGTGCGCGACTAAGTCTGTAAATTGCTCCCAACCTAAGGGAGTCGTTTCAGGATGTGATTGGGTGAATAAAACCGGCGCTAAAACAACAAAATCAACACCAACAAGTTGAGCATGACGTAACTCCTCTAAATTATGACAGGAAGCCGCCAACCATTTCGTATGATCTAAGACATCCGGACGTTTTGAGATTGACATTAGCTGTTGACTGGATAAATGCACACCATCAACAAATTTTGAATAATTAACGGCCGCATTTATTAATACGATAGCGCCATAGTCCTTACATAAAGGATACGCATACTCCAAAAATTGCGCTATCTCCTCAGTGGATAATGTTTTTAAACGTAACTGAATTAATTTGATACCACGGGATAGTATTTTTTTTAGATTGACGTCTAATAAAGTATTATCAGCATCATCTAAAATAGCATATAAAGTGGGCAAGCAACTTGCCGCTATAATGGGTTGATTTGCTTCTGGAAATTGATGGTTTTTTAAGTCAGTAGGCTCTACCCATTTGAAAGCTTGACCTTCACAACTTATAGCCTCACCTAAATAATCTTCAACCAGAAAAACATTTAACTGCACGGCCAAATCTGAATATTGATGCTTAACGGTAATCAACGGTAAGACTAAGTTTGGATTGACATTCAGACCTAACTCTTCTTTGAGCTCACGCACTAAAGCGTGTTCGGGGCTTTCGCCTGATTCTATTTTTCCACCTGGAAACTCCCATAAACCGCCCTGATGTAAAGCCTCATCACGCAGAGAAATTAACACCTGTCCCTGCGTGTTTTTTACAACGCCTACGGCAACTTGAAGTCTTTTCATCGTTGAAACTTTTGGTTGATTATACCTACTGGATTAGAGCGACTTAGGTGCGATATTCGGCATTGATTTTGACATAGTCATAGGATAAATCGCAGGTTAAAACTTCTTGTTTAGCTACCCCACGCCCTAAATTAACCGTTATCGTAATTTCTTCTTCATTCATCACTCGCTGCCCAGCCTCTTCAGTATAATCATCAGCTCGACCACCCTTTCTGACAATACAGACGTCATCTAAATGGATCTGGACATCTTCCAATACCATATTAGTTATTCCAGAGCGACCCACAGCAGCCAGTATTCTGCCCCAATTAGGGTCGCTTGCAAAAAAAGCTGTTTTTACTAAAGGTGAATGAGCGATTGTTTTCCCCACACGCACCGCTTCTTCATCGTTAAGTGCGTCTTCAACAATAATACGCATTAACTTAGTAGCACCCTCTCCATCTCTCACGATAGCTTCTGCTAATTGTTTACAAACAGCCATAATGGCATCAGCAAAAAGGGTGTAATTTTCGCTGCCAGCCAAAATCTCGGGCGCTGATGAGTAGCCACTAGCCATTAGTACGCACGCATCATTAGTTGATGTATCACCGTCAACAGTAATACGATTGAATGATTGCTCAACCGCTAAACTTAAACACTGTTGTAAGAGTGTTTGGTTGATTTTGGCATCGGTAGCTATAAAGCCTAACATGGTTGCCATATTAGGCTGAATCATGCCGGCACCTTTTGATATCCCTGTAATCGTAATAGTTTCACCCGCAAGACTCATAGTGGTCGATACACCTTTTGGAAAAGTGTCCGTCGTCATGATGGCGCGGGAGGCCTTATCCCAGTTATCAATTGATAAATTACGGAGGGCGTCTGGCAGCGCTGTTATTATTTTGTTTACGGGCAAAGGTAAGCCAATAACGCCCGTAGAAAAAGGTAATACTTGACCGTCTAAACCACCTGCTACTTTTGCAAGCTCCGAACAAGATAGCAAAGCATCGTGCATTCCCTGTTCCCCCGTTCCGGCATTAGCATTACCTGAATTAATTAATAACCAACGTGGCTCTTTAAGCAAATTACGTTTAGCAACATGAACGGGAGCAGCGCAAAAAGCATTTTGCGTAAACACAGCGGCACAAGTTGATTTTTCAGCCATTTGTATTAGTAAAATATCATCCTTGATGGTTTGCTTTATCCCTGCACAAGTTGTTCCTAATGTTATTCCAGGAACACTTAACATTTTCGGGAAATCACACTGTCCTACTGCCATTGGCTAAACCTCATGGTTTTTGAAAAATAATATAATAGTTTCGATTTGTTCAACTTCATGCTTCATGCGCTTACATTGATTACTGAGTAAGTCAGAAAACAGCGCTTGTTTGCTCAGTGCAAACGGTAAAATCAGTTCAAGTTCAATTTGTCCATTCAAGTAATGAATTCTGAAATCTTCAATTGACGGTTTGAATTCTATTAAATAGGTATCTAATAGTTTTTGGACATCATTGCGCGTCAGTGGTTTATTTTTATCAAATAAGGCCTCATCATCTTCTGGATCAATGTGTACTAAAACATCCATAATATCATCGAAGCGATTTATTAATTCATCCCTAACAATATCGCCGATGGCATGGCCTTCTGAAACGGTAATTCGAGGATCAACGACTATATGTGCATCAATTAAAGCATCTTCGCCCATTTGTCGGGTACGAAGCAAATGTATGCCCTCTACCCCATTAATGTCTAAGATAACTGTTCGAATCTCGGCAATCAGTTTGGGCGGTAAAGACGTGTCAACCAACTCTTTAATACTATCCATAACCAGATTAAAGCCAATTTTTGCAACCATTAAAGCCACGACAATCGCCGCAATGGCATCGGCTAATGGGTAGCCTAAAATAACAGCGCCAATGCCGAACAAGACAACAATCGAGGATACTGCATCACTACGTTGATGCCAGGCATTAGCCAATAATAGTTTTGAGCGCGTTTTCCGTGCAATACCTTTTGTGTACTGGTACAGCCATTCATTAATTAAAATAGAGAGTGCGGCAATCCCCATTGTAAGGGCCGTAGGAATGGGCAATTTATCAGGATGCTCCATTCGATTTAACACTGCCCACGTGATACCGCCACCAATAATAATCAAGCTGATGCCTAAAATGACGGTAGCGATAGTTTCAAAGCGGCGATGACCATAAGGATGCTCATAATCAGCCTCGCGACTCCCCAACCTAACAGCAATAATAACTAATAGATCACTTAATAAATCTGATAAAGAATGAATACCATCGGCAACTAAAGCAGCCGATTGCCCAAAAATCCCAAAACTAATTTTAATAGACGCTTGAAAAACATTAATAGCGGCTCCTACGAGACTTGCGCGAGCTTTTAACTGGCTTATTTCAGCTTTATCAAGGCTATCGGCCATTAAGATCCTACCTCAAGAATAATAATATATTCATGGTTATCGACGCTTGTTTCGACAACTTTATGGCCATTGATACGACACCATGCGGGTATATCCTGCATTACCCCAGGATCGGTACAAATAACTTCTAAAAGATCACCGGCTTTGAGTTGTTTAACTTTATCTTGGGTACGAATGACCGGTAAAGGGCAAAGTAAACGACGTGCATTTAGCGTTTCTTTTATCATAAACAGTTGGTTATTTAAATTATTCGTAGAAGACATTAAATGCGTAAGTGTGCTTCTTTACACATGCCATTCTTTTAGTATTTCTTCTTCTGAAAATGGTTTTACTTGTATGACTCTTGCTATACCTTCTTTATCCATAACATTCATATCGACTAGCTCTGCATAACGACCTTGTCCATAACGCGCGACTATTCTTGCTGCAAAATATAAGTCTTCCGCTGAAAGTGTGCCATCAACCAAAGCTAATGGTCCGGTATGACTTAAGCAGTGCATACTGATGAATTCTTTTTTATAACCTTCAAGAAAACGCCCTTCGCCTTCTTCTCTTGCTATGATCAATTTGTAATTAGCCTGTGGTCTGATATGTCTACCCACCTTTAATAACATAATGTCGTCGAGTTCGTAATCTTTAGTTCCCTGAAACTTCCATAAATCAACTAGCTTTGTGGAATAAGCTTTATCCGTTAAAAAACAACAGCCACCCGCCGGTTGTGAATACTCATCAATACCAAATTGTTTTGCCATTTCAATCTGTGGCTTACGTGAGCGACCGGTAATATCATGAAGCTTTTCTCTGTCAACCCAACCTTCAATTTCTGGGAGTGTTGCGGGTAGGTTCTTGGCACACATTGGCCTTAACAACAAATCATCAGCTCCAGATTGTTTAGCAACAATAGGCATTTTTGATTTTGTTTGTGACATGGGGCGTTGGCCAATCACTTCACCCGTAATGATAAAGTCAAAATCATTTTCAACAATCCATTGTTTTGCTTTATTAACCATGAATATTTTACAGTCCAAACAAGGATTCATGTATGCCCCATAACCATGCTTGGGATTAATGAGCACTTTTTTATATTCTTCGATGACATCAACAATATGCAGTTTTATGCCAAGTTGCTCAGCAACCCATAACGCATTATTCCGGTTTGGTTTATTTTTGTCTTGTTGACGAATAGCATGAGTATGTCCTTCTACGCAAAAACCTGTAAAAAAATTAATACCTTCTACATGAATACCTTGATCCATTATTGTTTTTGCGGCTAACATTGAATCCAGTCCACCTGAAATTAATGCTACTGCCTTTCTTTGCTTACTCATAACACCTTTGTGTTTTAAAAATCAGAAAATAGGATAAGAAACGGTTCTAACTAGAAGGAGAATAAATGAAATATTCACCAAAAACCTTATCAAGAAAACGAGTTAGTTTGCTCCAACATTTCACAGATTTTAGTAATAGCGCCTTGATTCTTTAGAACAAAAGCCTTGCCATTTTCAGCTAAGGCCACTCGGTAACTCTGTTCTTTATACAAGGCTAAAACCGTTAAAATAATTTCGTGTGCATTTTGACATTGAATGGCGGCATTGTCGCTTATCACGCCATCAGCAATCGCTTTAAAATTGGCCATATAAGGGCCAAATATTACGGGCGCACCCACAGCAGCGGCCTCTAGAATATTGTGCCCACCGGTAGGCACCATACTGCCACCGACAAAAGCAATGTCAGCTGCTGCATATAAAGCCTTCAATTCACCCATAGTATCGACCAAATAAACATCAGTCTCTGAATTGATTAAATTACCTGATGAACGCATTACTACCGACACACTGTGCTTCTCACATAGCTTTTTAACATCACTGAAACGTTCTGGATGTCTAGGTACGATGACCATTAATAACGCGGGGATTTCTTTTTTTATGTCTTGATAAATTTCTAAGAAAATTAATTCTTCATCTTTATGCGTGCTAGCAATCACCCATACAAATCGATCTGTAAATACATCTGCTTTTATTGTCAGCCCAAGGTTAATGGTGGCTTCTGGGATTTCCACATCAAATTTTATATTGCCTAGCGTTTTAACTTTTTCTTTAGAAGCGCCTATCTTAATAAACCGATTTGTATCTTCTTGAGTTTGTGTGGCAATTCCATTTATCTTTGCAAAGGCTTGATGGATTATATTAGGAATTAGCTGATACCTTCGTGATGAGCTTTCAGATAATCTGGCATTAATGATATATAAAGGAATTTCATTTTCGCCACAACTGATCAACAGATTAGGCCAAATTTCTGTTTCCATAATAACGGCAAGCTTTGGTTTAAAACAGTTTATAAAACGGTTAACTGCAAAGGGCACATCGTAAGGAAGATAAACATGAGTAACACTATCTGATAATACTGATTTAACCCTTTCCGAGCCGGTAGGTGTTGTCGTGGTAATCAAGAGTTTGGCGGCAGGATGATGCTTTTGAATATGCCAAATCAAGGGGAATAATGCTTCTGCTTCGCCTACGGAGACGGCATGAAACCACAGCACATTTTGGGGGGATGATTTTTTATAAAAACCGAGACGTTCTAGCCAACGACAACGGTAAGCAGGGGCTTTTATACTCCGCCATAACAGACGTAAAAGTATGAAAGGAATGAGAAGATAAAAAATTATTGAATAAAAATTACGCATAATATAAGGACGCAAAACTAAAGGAGTAAGGGTTGAAAAGTTAACGCTTACGCCCTTCGTCTTGCGTTTTTTATATCTTATGCTTCAGCGACAACTTTGATCGTTAAGGTCACTATAACATCAGAATGCAAGTTAATGTCGATACTATATTCACCAATATGGCGAATTGTGCCGTGTGGTAAACGAATTTGATGCTTTTCAACCACAATACCTGCTGCTGTAATAGCGTCAGCAATGTTATGTGTGCCAATAGAACCAAATAATCTACCTTCATCACCTGCTTTATGTGCAATTGCAATTTGCAATTTGCTCAGTTCAGCACCTAGTTTTTGCGCAGCTGTTAACTTTTCTAATGCTGCTTTTTCAAGATCAGCACGACGAGCTTCAAACTCAGCAATTTTGGTAGCGGTTGCAGGAACTGCTTTACCTTGTGGAACTAGATAGTTTCTGCCGTAACCATTTTTAATAGTGACTTTGTCACCTAGGTTACCCAAATTTGCTATCTTTTCAAGAAGAATAACTTCCATCTTTTAATCCTCACCTTTCGGTTTTTAACCGTTTATTTAAACGCCTTCAGGCGTGTGTTAATTCGATTTTTTTTTGCGTAAATTCAACCACGGATCACTCAAGCCAATCAGAGCAACCAATAACATTGCATGGGGTATTAAAAACAAGGTTATATAAAACATCGGGACTGTATAGCGACTCATTTTCATACCTGAGAAAAAGGTATGTAAAACAGCAGTGCCGGTTACTGTAAATAACACAAAAAGCAATATGCTTATGTTCCATGCTATTTCAGACAGTTCACCAGAGCTTAGTAAAGCCACGGCAACAACGACTGAACTTCCAATAGTTAGTCTGGGCTTGGTCTCTAGTGATAAATATTCTTGTTTAAAGCCACCAGGATTATAAAGATTAGCCTGCCACCAACGACCTAAAAACAAACCGAACAACAGGCTAAATACAGAACCTGCAGCAACGATTCCCGTCATATAATGAACAAGAATATCAATGGTTCGTTGAACATCAACCATCGGTGCATCAGCGGGTATCATTTGTGAAAGAACAGCTTTCCACATTAATGCAGGATCAATCGCAAATAGATAAAAAATAATGACGCCAACTATGCCCATTAAAATAGCAATTTCAACTGCCAGAGATAAATGCCGCCCTTCTCTTAAGATAATTGAAATCAACCATACTGGTAACCACAACACCATTACATAAATCAATGCAAATTGATAATTTCCTGTAGCAAGAAACCCCAATATTCCCGCTGCCAAACTTGAGCAGAGTAAAACATATAACCCTTCGTAACTACCTCGCCTTAAAGTAACCAGCGCAACGGTAGCTGAACTTACGACACTAACCGGGGGCATCATTAGTGACAACAAGGCTAGTGAGGATGCAACTATCATAGCTTGCATTCTTCCACGCATAATGTATGTCGCTAAAAAATTCATAGCCCTTCCGATTATGTTATTTGTGTGCGTCGCAGAACGGTAGTAATGCAACAAAACGAGCTCGTTTAATTGCAACACATAACTGTCTTTGATACTTGGCGCTGGTTCCTGTGATACGACTAGGAACAATTTTGCCAGTTTCAGTAATATAATCACTTAATAAATCTAGATCTTTATAATCGATCTGTGTGCCGCCTTCTGAACTAAATCGGCAGAATTTTTTGCGTCTAATGTTACGTGCCATAATGATTTCCGTAATCCAATATATTAAAAATGTTATTCAGCAATGATGTCGTCAGCGTCAGCATCGGCATCAAAATCGACATCGTCTAAATCAAGATCATCGTCTAAATCACCTGTTGCAGGCACGACAACTGCTTCTCTGGCTGCCGCATCTTTAGCTCTGGTTTCGGCTGCTTTGTTTTCTTCTGCAGTTGAAGTTGCAATAGAAGAAGGCTCTGTAATGGCAACTTTTTGCAATAAAGTCATGCTACGCAAAATTGCATCATTGAAACGAAAACCACTTTCTAATTCTTCTAACGTAGCTTGATCACATTCTATGTTCATTAACACGTAATGAGCTTTATGAATCTTTCTAATTGGATAAGCTAAATGTCTACGGCCCCAATCTTCTAAACGATGAATGGTTCCGGCTGCTGCTTCAATGGTTGACTTGTATCGTTCAATCATTGCTGGAACCTGAGCAGTTTGGTCCGGATGGACTAAAAAGACAATTTCATAATGTCGCATTATTTTTCCTTTCGGTTAAGCCTCCCTTCTCTGTCTTAAAAAGAAGGTAAAGCAAGGAGGAGCGATATGCCCCGTTGAACCACCCATTATAAAGGTTATTTTGAGGATTGGAAAATACTATTACAGATTTTGTCTTCTTATCAGTTAATTTTAAAGGCTAATTAGATAAAAAATATATAAAATTGTACTTGGTTGTCTTAGATAATAAGATTTGGTGTTTTAATTTTATCGTCACACTAATTATATATAATAACAACGCATATATAACGCCTTAGGTATGGCTTGCGCCATTTAGCTGTTTTGCAGAACAAATAAATTTAAGCATAAGCAAACCCTCATGATCCAAACGACAATCGACCTATTAATATGAAAACCCATATCACCTATTGCCTATTAAGCTTCTGTTTGTTGGGTTGTTCAGGCTTAAATAAGCCACAAACGCCCCCAGCGAAGGTTAAAAATATTATCCTGGTCATTGGTGATGGTATGGGGCCTCAACAAGTCGGCTTATTATTATCTTACGCTCGTCAAGCACCCCATAGTGTTATCACTAATCGTATTACCGCTTTTGACCGTATGATGGATCAAGGTCGACTTGGCATTTCACTGACCTACACAGCAAATACATTGGTCACTGATTCAGCCGCTTCTGCGACACAATTAGCCACCGGTAAATTTGCTGGTGCAGAAATGTTAGGTCTTGATGTGCATGGTAATGTTCAAGAAAATATTATTGAAAAAGCTAAACGCATGGGTAAAGCAACAGGCTTGGTTTCAGATACTCGCATCACTCATGCGACTCCGGCGGCTTTTGCTGCGCATCAGACCCATCGTGGACAAGAAAACAGCATACCCGAAGATTTATTGGCGACTGAAGCCGATGTAATGTTTTCTGGCGGTTTAAGCTACTGGTTACCCCAGCAAGCTAATGAAACTAACTCATCCTTATATAATGAGCTTACCCAGTTAACGGCTAATAAAATCGATATTAAATCTAGCCGTAACGATGATAAAAACTTATTAAGTCTCGCAAAATCGAAAGGTTATAATTTAGTTTTTACTAAAAATGAACTACAACAAGCAACAGGAAAGACCTTAGGCTTGTTTGCTTCCAGCATGATGCAAAATGGCATGCTTGAAGCCCAACATAGAAGTGATGTCAATACGGCTCAACCGTCTCTAAGCGATATGTCGACACAAGCCATTAAAATTTTGGATCACAATCCAAATGGTTTTTTTCTAATGATTGAAGCAGGTCAAATTGATACAGCATCTCATCGAAATGATACCGGCTTGCTTTTGCATGAAATGTTGCGAATCAATGAGACCTTAAATGCTGTTCTTGATTGGGCCGCAACGCGTGATGATACCCTTGTTATTGTTACCGCCGATCATGAAACGGGTGGATTTGGTTTTAGTTATTCTGGGGAAAATATTCCACCCCCCAATCATTTATCAGGGACTGCATTCTCCGATGGAACATTATTTCACCCAAAGTACAATTTTGGTAAACCCGATATACTCGACAAACTATATACACAAAAGCTTAGTTATCATGACATTTTTGCTAAATTTGATGAATTGCCCAAAGCCCAACAAACATCACTAAAGCTAACTGAAATAGTGAGTCTCTATTCGGAATTCAAGATAACAGAAGCACAAGCCACTAAAATACTAACGACTGAAACTAATCCATTCCATATTCCAGATCACCCTTCTCTGGGAGAAAAGAGAGTGCCCAAAATAGAGGTAAACGGCGCTTTTTTTGTTTACCAAAAAGAAAACCGTGAAAATTTATTGGCGCAAGCAGTCGCATCAAGCCAACAAGTCGTCTGGGCTACTGGCACCCATACTAGTACACCTGTTTATGTTTTTGTGAAAGGACCAGAACAAAGCACACAACCCTTTGCCAAAATTTTACACCACACTGAACTGGGTCAGCTAGCGATTGATTTATTACAATAAAAACAGATTGCCAACAATTATTTAATGTCGTTAAAGCACGCTTAAATTTTATTGTCATCAAACTTTAATATATTCTCTTCAGAATAGGGTTACATTAAAAATATTTTGGTAGAGCGCTATGAATAAAAGAACAATTGAAAATGAATGGTTTAATAAATCACATGTAATCAACACTTCACTCTCAGTGATATTTTTTTGTCTTTTAGTAACTTGGGGCATTGAAATCTTAATGAAAGAATTATTCAAGGTTGGATAAATTTTTTAAAATTAGGCGTAATTTCTGCCTTTTATTTTTCGTTATCTAGAGCTAACTGCACTCAGTTCATTCGTCATGTTAGCTCTTTTACTCCCTCCGTTTTGTTTAGTAAAATCCTCATTATTCATGGCTGATCAGCTTTTATACTGATTCCCACTCAATTTCTCTATTAATAATCGTGACTCTAGCTGTTCTGTCTGGCTATTGGCTGTATAATTCAAACCTAACCAGTCATCATGATGAAGCTCTAATTGCTTCATTACGAGGAGTTTTCAATCAGCTAATTTAATTGAGTTAAGTTATGGAATATGTAATAGAAACCGCCCCATTAGAAATTTTACAATGTGACTGCCTTATTGTTGGTGTCTATCAAGACCTGAAACTTAGTGATACCGCAAGCATTGCAAACCAAATGACCAACGGATTAATCAGTAAGTTTCTTGATCGGGGCGATATTACTGGGAAAATCGGCGAAACTGTGCTTATCAATGCTATTCCTGATGGCTTAATTGAGCGTATTTTAGTGGTTGGCTTGGGTGAAGACACGCCCTTGTCAGGCAAAAAATATAGGAAAGCCCTGTTAGCCGCCATTAGCAGTCTCAAAAAAACAACCATTAAATCTATTATCTGCAGTTTAGGTGAGTGTGAAGTTATTGCAGCTGACCAGCAATGGAAAACTCGACAAATTATTGAAGTCTTCAATGACGCGGTTTATCAATTCACGGCTTATAAATCAAACAAAGAAATTGATAACAAAATTGAAAAAGTTACTATTACAGCGCCTAAAGCAGATTCAATAATAGCTCAACTTGGTTTACTTCAAGGTCTAGCTATCGCTGAGGGTATAAACCTGACTAAATTATTAGGCGATTTACCGGGTAATATTTGTACACCTACTTACCTCGCTGAACAAGCGCTTCAATTAGGCAAGCAATATCCTAGCCTTGATATTAGCATTCTTGACGAAGCTGATATGGAAAAATTGGGTATGGGTGCATTACTATCGGTTTCTCGAGGCAGTCGTCAACCGGCTAAAATGATTACGTTAGATTATCAAGGTGGTGATAAGCTCAGTAAGCCCATTATTTTAATTGGTAAAGGACTTACTTTCGATGCCGGCGGTATTTCATTAAAACAAGCGCCTGGCATGGACGAAATGAAATATGATATGTGCGGAGGCGCAGCCGTAATGGGTACTTTGCTGGCGGCGGTACAAATGAAATTGCCCTTGAACATAATCGGTCTCATTCCTTCATCAGAAAACATGCCTGACGGCGATGCTAATAAGCCGGGTGATATTTTAACCAGCATGTCGGGTAAAACAATTGAGGTATTAAACACTGACGCCGAGGGACGCTTGCTACTGTGCGACACACTAACTTATGCCGAACGCTTTAACCCAGATGTTGTTATTGACTTAGCGACCTTAACCGGCGCTTGCCTAGTCGCATTAGGACGAGTGCCTAGTGGCTTACTTGGTAATTGTGACGTGCTTTGTAATGACTTGTTAGCTGCCAGTGAAACGTCTAGTGATAGCTTATGGCGACTCCCTTTGTGGGAAGAATATCAAGAACAACTTAAATCTAATTTTGCTGATCTTGCTAATATTGGTGGTAAAGATGCCGGCACCATTACGGCGGCTTGTTTTCTTTCACAGTTTGCTGAGAAATTTAACTGGGCACATTTAGATATTGCTGGCACAGCATGGCGTACTGGACCCACAAAAGGGGCAACAGGTCGCCCCGTGCCCTTGTTAATTCAATATCTCATAAATCGAGCACATGGCTGAAGTCAGCTTTTATATACTACCAACAGAATCAATAGAAGAGCGCGATGAGTTTGCTTGCAAACTCATCGAAAAAATTTATCGTAGCGGGTTTTATTGTTATGTACTTACTGATAACGTAGAGCAAAGCAAACAGATTGATGATCTGCTCTGGACTTTTAGAGTAAGCAGTTTTATCCCACATCAGCAATATAAGGGTGAATTGCCAATCATTGATGAGGTCATCTTAGTGGGTCATTTTCAGCCACCAGGCCGATGGCAACATACCCTTATTAACTTGTCTGCTCAGTGCCCAAATCAGTTTACCTATATAGAACGCATTCTTGAGATATTAGATGGCAATGAAGCAACTAAAGAGAAGGGAAGAATTCGTTATCGGCAATATCAGGAGTCAGGTATAAAAATTAAAACATATCAAGATTGGTAATAGGCTCTACGGCGTTTTTCAGCTCTATTATCACTTATATTGAAAGCAATAAATGCCTATACCTCCCCAAGTCATAATAAGTAACAGCCAAGGAAGCCAGTGCTGTCGATAAATAATATACGCTTGCTCATCATCTGCTGTGGTAATGACTGATTCTTTTTGACGCGATGTTTTCTTAAGTTTTTTGTTTAAGTCCCTCGCTTTTTCTTTTTGCTGTCTCTTATAAAGATCAATTCCTTTTTGGATACCTTGAGCGATCAACTTTGTTTGCTCTTTGGTTTGTGCGGGTCGTTGGGTCCCCTTACTAAGTTTCAAGGCTTCATCTTGTGTTTGCAAGGATGGTTTTTGATATTTATTCATAGTCATTATTTTTGATAGAAATCTAAATTAAAATATTATTTTTGACAGTAATGTATTCTAGCAAAATGGCTCGATTAAAACGTTAATTGTTATTGACTGTTATATGGTTTAATGGAAGACATGTAATGACAAACACACAAGACAAAAATAAAAAATGAACTCTCTTAGTCAACAAAAAAAACTTACTATATATAGTTGTTTTGTTATTGGACTTTTATGTAATGGCTTATCTCATGCGACAGAACAAACCCAGCGAGGTTTGTATTTGGGTATCTTTGGGGGGGGTGTGGCCTCAGAAAAAAATGATATGACACAATCTGGTGTCGCCTATCATGAAACTGCGGATGATGTCAGTGTTCAAGGTTCTTCACAAAGCACAACAGGCGCAATTGCTGGATCACATATTGGTTATGAATGGCTAGATATTCCGCTGGGCAGAAGTTCCTCAGGTTGGAGCTTAAAACCTGCTGTTGAAATTGAAGGGTACTATTTAGGTACATCACAAAAAGCATCTTTATCTAATCCTATAGCTGAAAGTTCTATTCCAATTGGAGAACATACCTTTAGCGACTCATCTAATCTTAATATGGGGGTTTTACTTGCTAATTCAGTTTTTAGCATTAAAACGCCTTGGGCTAAGAAAATTTTTCCGTATGTTGGCGGAGGGATTGGTGGAGCGATTACATCAATGTCCAATGCTAATTCGACTCAAAATGGTCCAACAGCAGAACCCGGAATCAATCATTTTAATTCAAATCCTAATGCTTCTAGCTCAAGTTTTGCCGCTCAAGGTAAACTAGGTTTCCGCGCTGAAGTTCTAGAACACCTATCTTTATTTGCCGAATACCGTTACCTCTATGTTGCAGCGGCTAACTATACATTCGGTTCTACAGTCTATTCAAGTCATGTTCCAACCACAAATTGGAATACCCACTATGACGCAATGAACTTCCATACGGGTGTATTGGGTATTGAATACGGTTTTTAAATGTATATAGCAAAGCTTATTTAAGCTTTCTTGAAAACCTACATTTGTGACCTAGCATCAGTCAGATAAAGTCATTATTCATTTGAGGCCCTATTCTTAACTTCAAAAAAACTTATTGATATAAGAATAACCCTTAACATCAATGAAATAGAGGCTTTAAGGTGTTTTATTCTGTCACAAATTTGTCACGGTTACTCTGCTAATGTATACTACAAAGGTTATGAGCTTAGTTAGTAAAAATAAAGTGGCTATTACTCATTGAAATATAGTAAAGAATAGTGAAAATCCTTGCCGGGATGGTGGAATTGGTAGACACGCTAGCTTCAGGTGCTAGTGGGCGTACGCTCGTGGAGGTTCAAGTCCTCTTCTCGGTACCAGATACAAGTTCCTCTTGTATGTGACCAATAAATCCTTAACTTGTTGTATATCTAGTACTCTTATAACTCGTTAATGAACAACCACACTACATGATGTGGTTTACAATATATAAAGTTGTTTTAAAGCCCCCT
>CAMDWT010000034.1 GCA_945877505.1 Crenothrix polyspora | reverse complement strand
CTGGTAAATAAGGCAAATTGCGTAGCGGTATAAAGTGGGTGTGTTGTGTGGGCGATAAACGCGACAAAAGCGGCTGTGCCCAATCCCACCCCTAAGGCTTCAATCCCGATAACAATGGCGAGCCATGGCAAGCTATGGCCTATCATTGCTAGCCAAGCAAAGCCAAGAATGGCGAGCATCTGCACAATACCAAACAACCATAAAGCTCGGTTGATACCAAGGTTGATCATCCAGATACCACCGAGCAAACCACCCGCGACACTGGGCCATAAGCCAGCATTTTTAGCGATTAGACCAATTTCGGTTTTCGAAAAACCCATGTCCAGATAAAAAGGCGTAGCGAGTGCGGTTGCCATACTGTCACCTAGTTTATAAAAAAAGATAAAAGCAAGTATTAAGCCTGCTGACTTTATACCTTTTCGGTTGATAAATTCATGAAAGGGTTCAGTGACTGCCGCTTTGAGTGTTTTAGGTGAACCATTTTGTAAGGTAGGTTCTTTGACCAAGATAGTCATAATGATGCCTGGCAACATGAATAGTGCCGTGATTAAAAATACACTGTTCCACGGTAAATGATCAGCCAAAATAAGCGATAAAGAGCCGGGTATTAGTCCTGCAATTTTGTAGGCATTAACATGGATGGCGTTGCCAATCCCTAACTCACTATCTAAGAGTAACTCGCGTCTATAAGCATCGAGGACAATGTCTTGTGAAGCGCTAAAAAAGGCAATCACAGTCGCCAAATACGCAATAGTCCACAAGTCAATTTTAGGATAGAGTACCCCGAAAGCCGGGATTGATAACAATAAAGCTAATTGCGAAATAATAAGCCAGCCGCGTCTTCGTCCCATGGGAGGACTGTAGCGATCAAACAAGGGTGCCCAAAGAAATTTCCATGTAAAAGGCAATTGAATGAGAGCGAATAAGCCTATCACTTTAAGATCGACACCTTCAGAACGTAACCAAGCAGGTAATAGTGCAATCAGAATATATAAAGGCAATCCAGAGCTAAAGCCCGTAAAGATGCAAATAAGCATGTGCTTGTTAAATAATGCTTTTTTGATAGGGGTGTTTGTTGTCAAAGGAGTACCTTAATAATTTGGCTGATTAGATCATTAATACGCATAATAAGCTTAATTTCGTTGTTTTCTTGTCATTACATTTTAGCAGGTATAAAAAAAGCGGTGTGTCATTTGACATACCGCTTTTTCGTACAACTCAATAATCGATAAAGAAGAGCGCTACATGCTAAATGTAGTGCTAAGTCTTAACTAGCCGTTAATCAAATAATGCACCAAAATACTAGCCGCATAACCACCGGCAATTGCAGGAGTCCATTTCAAATGACTAAAGAAAGTGTATTTATGGTTAGATTGACCCATTAAAGCCACACCTGCCGCTGAACCGACTGATAGTAAAGAACCACCAACACCCGCGGTTAAAGTGACCAATAACCATTGATATAAATCCATATCAAGGTTCATGTTTAGTACCGCAAACATAACTGGAATGTTGTCTACTATGGCTGAAATCACACCGACCAAGATGTTGGCGGTCGTTGCGCCTAAGCCGTCATACATAGCACCTGACAATAATTCAAGATAACCGATGTAACCTAAACCACCTACCGCAAAAACGACGCCAAAGAAAAACAATAACGTGTCCCATTCTGCAAGGCGAACTTTGTTGAAGATATCAAAGCCAGCTTCACCTTCAGGGCGATGGTTCTTTTTTAAATAATAACCATAAAACATTAATACAGAAAGACCAACCATCATACCCATGAAAGGGGGTAAATGCAGACCTTGTTTAAAGCTAACAGCGGTAACAATCGTTAATAAAAACAAAACGCAAATTTGAATTGCACCTGGTTTTAATTGGACGGCTGCTTCGTTAGTGACTTTAGGTTGCTCATCAGGCACCGCAAAATACATAACAGCAGCGGGGACAGCATAATTAACTAATGAAGGGATGAAAAGTTTGAAGAAATCAAAGAATTCAGCATAACCAGCTTGCCATACCATTAACGTAGTAATGTCACCAAATGGGCAGAAAGCACCGCCTGCATTAGCAGCAACAACTAAATTCACAAAGCCAATGCTGACAAATTTTTCATTATCGGCACCTACAGCCATAACAACGGCACCGACCAATAAGGCTGCTGTTAAGTTATCAGCAACCGCTGATAAGAAGAAAGTGATAATGCCGGTGATTAAGAACAATTTGCGATAGCCAAATTCTTTTCTTACCATCCATGAGCGTAAAGCTTCAAACACATTACGTTCAGCCATTGAATTGATATAAGTCATTGCGACTAATAAAAATAACATTAACTCAGCATATTCTTTCAGGTTGTATTCAAAAGCCTCATGCATGGCTTCTACAGATACACCTTTTTGTGCCGCTAATATGGCAGCGTGTGCCCAGATAATACCCGCAGCAAGAATGACGGGTTTAGATTTACGCATATGCGTAAATTCTTCTGTCATTACAAAGCCATAGGCAATAACAAAGATAAGAACGGTATAAATACCCCGCTCAGTTCCTGTCATACCTAAACTCTCAAAGCCACCTGCCATAGCCATCTGAGGCACCAGCAATACCGATAACAATATTATTAAAAAACGCACTTACATATCCCCCTAACTTAAAGTTTATAATTATTTAAATTCGTAAATTTTAACTGTTTATATTATCACCAACTAATAAATTTTGTCATTTTATGACTCACAGTATATGATTACCGGACATGATTATTCGCCAGAAAGGCATATTTAACGTTCATTTATGTACCAGTATAACGAAATCGACCAAACACTTGTTGACGAACGAGTCACCCAATTTAGAAGACAAACAGAACAGTTTTTAAAAGGTGAAATTACCGATGATCAGTTCCGCGCTTTGCGCTTGAGGAATGGTCTTTACGTTCAAATACATGCACCTATGTTAAGAGTTGCAGGACCTTACGGCCTGTTTAATTCGACACAATTCAGAAAACTTGCCCATATTGCTCGAACTTATGACAAAAATTATTGTCATTTTACAACGCGGCAAAACGTCCAGTTTAATTGGCCTAAATTGGAAGAAGTACCTGACATTCTTGCCGAATTAGCAGGCGTACAAATGCATGCTATCCAAACCAGCGGCAATTGCATGAGAAATACGACGTCAGATCATTTGGCGGGTGTCTGTGTTGATGAGATTGAAGATCCTAGGCCTTATTGTGAAATTATTCGTCAATGGACCACTTTACATCCTGAATTTGATTACTTGCCCCGTAAATTTAAAATGGCGGTCAGTGGTGCCTTACATGATCGTGCGGCAACACAATTTCATGATATTGGTTTGCATTTAGTAAAAAATGCGGCGGGTGAGGTAGGTTTTAGAGTCCTAGTTGGGGGTGGTTTAGGACGCACACCTGTTATAGGGCAGGTGATTAAGCCTTTTCTAGAAAAAAAGCATTTGCTGTCTTATTTGGAAGCTATTTTAAGAATTTACAACCTCTTTGGTCGACGTGATAATAAATATAAAGCACGTATTAAAATATTGGTTAGAGAGTCTGGACTTGATAAGTTTTCAGCGTTAGTTGAAAAAGAATGGTCACAACTTCGCGATAATAATGAGCTAAGTGCTGCCCGCATTAAGGCAATGAAAGAGCAGTTCATTGCACCCGCTTATGAAGATAATGCCAATGTTGATGAAAGTTATGCGCAACTTCAAGAGACGCATAAGGCTTTTGCAACTTGGGTTAAATTCAACACGGCAGCGCATAAAGTGCCTGGTTATCGTGCCGCCTTTATCTCCTTAAAAGCGCCTGAAACGCCACCGGGCGACATGACGGATATACAACTTGATGCCGTAGCTGATTTAGCTGATCGCTATAGTTTTGGTGAAATCAGAAGCACACACCGACAAAATTTAATTTTGGCGGATGTAAAACAAGCTGATTTGTTCTCTTTATGGCAACAACTCGCCAGTTTGAGTTTGGCCACACCTAATATTGGTACCGTTACCGATATGATTTGTTGTCCTGGGCTTGATTTTTGTTCATTGGCTAATGCCGGCTCTATTGGTGTTGCCAAAGAGATTAATGACGCGCTAGATGATATGGATTATGTGCATGATATTGGCGATTTAAAAATCAATATGTCAGGCTGTATGAATGGTTGTGCGCATCAAAGTGTGGGTCACATTGGCATACTGGGTGTTGATAAAAAAGGCGCTGAATGGTATCAAATAACCTTGGGTGGTTCTTCTGAAAATGAAGCGGCAATCGGTGAACGATTAGGGCCAGCGGTCGCTAAAGATCAGATAACACTAGCTATCACTAAAATTCTGAATGTTTACATTACAAACCGCCTTAATGACGAACCCTTTTTGGCAATGGTCAATCGAGTAGGCGTAACCCCCTTTAAAGAGCAGGTCTATGCAAATAATTAAAGACAAACAGATTATTGACGATAATTGGAATTATGTTGCTGATGAAGCTGAATTAGTTGCGGGTAATGTCAGCGTTTCATTCCCTAGATGGCAGAAAGATAAAGCGGATTTATTAGCACATAACGGTAAAGTAGGTGTAAGACTGGGCGCAGTCGATTGCGTTGAGGATATAGCGGCTGATTTAAGTACAATTGATTTAATTGAGTTGGCTGTTGTTGATTTTGCGGATGGTCGTTTATTTTCTCAGGCTTGGTATCTTAGAAATCGTTTTGCCTTTTTAGGTGAAATAAGAGCAATAGGCCACTTCATGCCTGATCAGGTATTTTATCTGACTAGAGTCGGGGTTAATGCCTTTGCACCAGAAAATAATGATTATCTTCCTTTTGTGCTTTCAAATTTGAACGACTTTTCAGTTAAGTACCAAAAATCTGTTAATTAAACGTTTTTTTATCAAATAATAGGCTGTTTTAAAAACGCTTAAAATAAAATGTTTATACCCGATGCGCTTCTTAAATTGAAGCGCATCAATCACTTCGATGTAATCCTCCCTGCATCAAACTCCCTACCTTGACCGAATAAATACGGAAACTACATGTATTACCAAGGTGTAAAAAAATCAATAATCCTTCGACCTATTAAAAAGAAACGTTCATTACAGGGTAACCTACATCCTCTGATTGAACGCATACTTCTGGCGCGGGGTATTACTTCAGAAAGTGAACTTGATAGAACGTTGGCCAAACTCCCATCACCTTGGTTATTGTCAGGTATGGAAGATATGGTTAGCCATTTACTGATTGCCCTTAATGAACAGCAAAAAATTTGTATCGTTGCCGATTTTGATGCAGACGGTGCCACGAGTTGTGCAGTGGCTATAAAAGGTCTGCAGCTAATGGGAGCAGGGCAGGTGACCTTTGTTGTGCCCAATCGTTTTGAATATGGGTACGGTTTAACACCGGAAATTGTTGAATTGGTTAAATTGCAGCGTCCAGATGTCATTATTACTGTCGATAATGGAATCTCCAGCATCGATGGTGTAAAGGCGGCTATGGAGTCGGGAATTAAGGTATTAGTGACGGATCATCATCTTCCGGGTCTTGAGTTGCCGGAAGCTGCGGCTATTGTAAATCCCAATCTGCCTGATGATAAATTCCCAAATAAAGCCTTGGCGGGCGTTGGGGTTATTTTTTATGTGTTACTGGCTTTAAGAAGTCGTCTAAGAGAGTTGAACTGGTTTGAAGCTCAGCACATTCAGGAACCTAATTTGGCTCAATTATTGGATTATGTAGCGTTAGGCACAGTTGCGGATGTAGTTGCACTTGAGCAAATTAATCGAATTTTAGTTCATCAGGGCTTATTAAGAATTCGCACAGGGCAGTGTCATCCGGGCTTAACTGCACTGGTTGAAGTATCTGGGAAGAACCCTCAGGCTTTGATGGCTGCAGATTTGGGTTTTTCCATAGGTCCTCGATTAAATGCAGCAGGTCGCATGGATGATATGTCTTTAGGGATTCAATGCTTACTGACCGACGATCCTGCGTTGGCTAAAGAAATTGCGTTGCAACTTGATGAATTAAATAATGATCGTCGGGAAGTTGAAGCGGTTATGAAGCATGAAGCAATGGCCTTGTTAAGTGATATGAAAACGCTTGATGAGCATCATTTACCCGCAGGCGTTTGTTTGTTTGATGCTAACTGGCACCAAGGAGTTATTGGTATTTTAGCGTCACGTATTAAAGACCAAGTGCATCGGCCTGTTATTGCTTTTGCTCCAGCGGGTATTGATTTGATAAAAGGCTCTGCTCGTTCTATCCCAGGCGTTCATATTAGGGATGTCTTGAGTGATATAGCGGCGGCACATCCCAAGATACTTAGTAAGTTTGGTGGGCATGCTATGGCCGCAGGCTTAAGTATAAAAATGCATGATTACCCGCCTTTTGCGTTGGCTTTTGACGAGATGGTTAGCAAGCGTTTAGCGTCAGTGGATTTGGAGCAGAAAATATTATCAGATGGTGAGTTATCCGAACAAGAAATGACCTTGGAAATGGCTGATTTATTACAAAATGCAGCGACCTGGGGGCAAGAATTTCCAGAGCCTCTATTTGATGGTGTGTTTGATGTGATCCAATCGCGTATTGTTGGTCAGCGGCATCTTAAATTAGTGTTAAGAAAACCAGCAGGTGATCTTGTTATTGATGCGATTGCTTTTTTTGTCGATCGACCAGAGCATTGGCTGGGGCTAAGACAAATTAGAGCGGCTTATAAATTGGATATTAATGAATTTAGAGGTAATCGGTCGGTACAATTCATCGTGCAGTATTTTGAAAAAATGGCATAAAAAAAGGGCGGATAGACCGCCCTTTTAACATCAAAGGTTTTGACGCTTATTTTTTTGCTTCTGGTGTTTTTTCAACAGGAACCGCTTTTTCTTCAACCACTATTGCTTCTTCTGCGACGATATTTCCTTTCGCATCTTTAACGGTTTCAACAACTACTTCTTCAGCAGCGACTGTCTTGCCATTTGAATCCTTAACTTCTTCTACGATAACTTCATCAGTAACCGTTTCTCCAGTAGGTTTTTTGTTAGCGTCTGCTGCTGCAGGTGCTTTTGCTGGCTCATCAGTTAAAGGTACTAAAATCTCTACTTTGGCTTGTTTACGTAAAGTTTCAACCATAGTTTGAACTTTTTTACGTTGTAAATAAGGCATTAATTGCTCTTTAACAGCTTCCAATGGAGGAGGCGTTTGGGCACGAGAATCTTCTCTTAAAATAACATGGTAACCAAATTGAGTTTTAACAGGTGTTTTAGTGTATTTTCCTTTTTCTAGTTTCTCAACCGCTTCTGAAAAAGGCGCTACCATTTGACCGGCTACAAACCAACCTAAATCGCCACCATTTTGTGATTCTTTAGCATCCAAAGAATTCTTGTTAGCTAATTTAGCAAAATCAGCCCCTTTATCTAATTCAGCGATCAGTTTTTTTGCTTCATCTTCTGTTTTAACTAAAATATGACGCGCTTTGTACTCAGTACCATTTTCGCCGGCTACTTTACTGTCATATTCAGCTTTAACTTCAGCATCAGTCACTGGATTAGCTTTGATAAAGTTTTGAACGTCAGCTTGCGTTAACAGCGTTTTTTTAGCGCTATCAAGTTGAGAAACGATTTCATCAGACTTATCTAGTTGTTTTTGGAGCGCATCCTGCACTAACAACTCGCGTTGAATTAACTCTTCAATTAATTTTTCCTTAGGAAAAGTTTGTCCATGGCTACGTTCAGCAATTTGTTTCTCTAACTCATCCAATGAGGCTTTTGTAATATATTGGCCATTTACAACGGCAATGGCATCTGATTTTGATACGTTGCTAGTTGTCGTTGCCTTTTCAGTTTTATCACAGCCAGCAAGTAAGACAGAACCAGCAACGAGTAGAGGGATAATCGTTTTTTTCATTTATAAGCTTCCTTTAGTTTCTTCAGAGGGTGATAGAGCATTAATGCCTAAGGCATGAATTTGTTGTTTCATCAGGTCACCAAGCGCTTTATAGATTAGCTGGTGTCTCTGTACTAATGACTTGCCTTCAAAAGCTTCTGCAACAATAGTCACGTGATAGTGACCACCGCCACTTTTTGCTCCAGCATGGCCAGCATGTGCAGCACTATTATCAATTATTTCTAATAATTCTGGGTTAAATGATTCGTTTAATAATTGTTTGATTTGTTCGGATGTCATTAAGGTAATACCTTTTTAAATGGTTTAACGGTCACTGTAGCATAAACCCCTGCATCGATATAGGGATCCTGAGTAGCCCATAGTTGAGCGGCTTCCAAGTTGTCAAATTCTGCCACTATAAGGCTGCCTGTAAAGCCGGCATCACCAGGATTTTCACTATCAATGGCAGGGTGGGGGCCTGCTAAAATTAGACGACCTTCATCTTTGAGCGTTTCGAGTCTTTTAAGATGCGCTGGTCGAGCAGCCATTCTTTTGTCTAAACTATCTTTAATATCGACACTTATTATGGCGTATAACACGGTTATTCCTCAGCATCAGGGATATATTTATATAAAAAAAACATTTGTACCACCATAAAAAAAACCATCAAAGCCGGAGCTATAAAGGTTTTAAAGGTCACCCAGTCATCCGTATTGTAATTAAACATAACATAAACATTAATAAAGCCAACACTGATGAAAAAACTGGCCCAACTAAAATTAAGTCTTTTCCAAATTAGGGGAGGTAGGGTTAAATTGCTGGACATCATGGATTCTATGAAAGTTCTTTTACCAAAAAAATGGCTGCTGAGAAACGCAAGGCCAAATAACCATTCAATAATAGAAAACTTCCATTTAAGATATTGCTCATCATGTAAATAAATGGTGGCGCCTCCAAAGACAACAACCAAAGCCAAAGTAATCCATTGCATCGTTTCAACTTTACGATGCTTAAACCAAGCATAAGAAACCTGTAAAATAGTTGCAACAATAACAACGGCTGTCGCTACATAAATATCATAAACTTTATAAGCAATAAAAAATAAAATAATAGGGAAAAATTCAAGCAGTTGTTTCATTGGTTTTGATATGCAAGTGATTAACGTAAGTTATAAATATCGACTTTTTACCCATTGATATTTAAAGAATAATTGATAATTTTTTTGTTGATATGGCTAGCAATAATTTATAAGTCTTCTATCACTGACTAGCGTTTTAAAATAAAAACTTAATAAACTAGCTAATAGGCCTATTTTATAAAAAAGTGATTGTTTTAGAAAATTTAAAATGCAGATATTGTAGTTTTTTTTACTGTTAATGTACATGCTTGTAGATTCGTTTCTGGTAATATAGCATTTTTTGGAGGAATATTAATGGATAAAAATACTCAGATAGACTTAGAAGCCGCCGCATTTAGACGCTTGGTTCGGCATTTACAAGATCATCCTGAAGTCCAAAATATGGAATTAATGCTATTGGCTGATTTTTGCAGGAACTGCCTTGCTAAATGGTACACAACGGCTGCGCTAGAGCGGGACGTAGATCTAAATTATGAGCAAGCTAGAGAATTGATTTATGGAATGCCTTATGAGGATTGGAAGAATAAATACCAGCAAGCAGCAACACCTGAGCAGTTAGCGGCTTATCAATTAAAACAGCAAGCAAAAGTTCAGTAATAGTTACGGTGGCCATTTTTAAACGCGTTACATTTAGAGCCTCGTATACAGGCATTAATAAGCACGTTAATGCCTAGTGGCTAAAAACTATTGAAATGCCGCTGTGTTATGCAAACATCAGTCTCGAAAATAGATTAACATCTTAAGGTAAGTGGCTATTTTTATGTATAATTGATAATCACATAACTTCGCATAATGTATATTATGTTAAATTAAGCATCTAGATTGGAATTGTAACTATTAAGGGCCTAGGGTTCTTTATACTGCTTTTATGGCCGCTTCTTGAAAGGCTTCTGATAATGTGATGCTAGCATGAATGGTACTTGCTAAATTTTCAGTACTTGCAGCAAACTCCATTGCTAAAACGGCTTCACTTATTAATTCGGAAGCGTGAGTGCAAATCATATGCACTCCTAATATCTTGTCTGTTTCTAAGTGAGAAATTATTTTAATGAAGCCTTTGTTTTTTCCCATAGCTAATGCACGCGCATTGGTATTGAGATGATAAACACCCACTTTTATAGCTTCCCCTGCGGCACGAAGTGTTTGTTCATTTTGACCTGCCCACGCTATTTCAGGCTCTGTGTAAATCACACAAGGTATATTTTGGTAATTAATAGGATTATGAGAGCCGGCTATTGATTCAGCAACAAATAAGCCTTCTTGGATGCCTTTATGAGGCAACATAGGTCCAAGTAAGGTTAAATCGCCAATAGCATAGACGCCTGGCAAATTCGTTCTACTATCCTCATCGACATAAACATAACCTTCTTCATCTAGCATTAAATTAGCTTCAGGAGCGGCTAATTGTTCAGAATTTGGTTTAGTCCCACACGCTACAATTAATTTATCAACGTAGAGTGTATGGGTAATATTTTTATCTTGGTACTCAATTACGACGTGCTCATTATCCTTTTTAGCGGAAATAACGCGAGTACCCAAGCGGATGTCAAAACCTTGCTGTTGAAAGATACGGTAAGCTTCAGCTGAAACTTGTTGGTCGACTAGTGACAGGAAGTTTTCTTGTGCTTCAAATAATATAACGTCTGCACCGAGTCTATTCCAGATGCTGGCTAATTCTAGTCCCCTCACCCCTGCACCCATTATGGCTAGTTTTTTAGGGACGGACGTTAGATTTAGTGCGGTATACGTATCAATAATAAATTCATTATCGACATTTACAGTCGCTAATGAATTGGGTATTGAGCCTGTTGCTAAGACAATATAATCAGCTTCTATAATTGTTTTTTCATGCGTTTTTTCACGAGAGAGCTCTATTTGGCGATCATTAAGTAATGTAGCTTTTTCTTTTATGTGCTCTATGTTGTGTTCAATTAATGAGCTAGCCATGTTTCGCGTAATTTCTTCAACTATTTTGTCTTTGCGTTGAATCATCCTTTTTATGTCAAAAGATAGGCGCTCAGTAGAAATGCCATGTTGCGCAATGTCGTTATTAAGTTGCTGATAGATTTTTGCGGATTCGAGCAAACTCATAGAGGCTACGCTACCCATTTTTAAATGAGATCCATCTAACTCATAGACGTTATTTTTATGGCATAAACTATCAATGCAGGCCGTTTTTAAGCCAAGCTGCGCAGTGCGGATGGCGCAAGCAAAGCCAGCAGGGCCTGCACCAATGACAATCACATCGTAATGAGTTTTGTTTGCTGGCATACCATTAAATATTAAGTAAAAGATGGGCTGGCGCTTCTAAGCATTCTTTTATAGTGACTAAAAATTGCACGGCTTCACGGCCATCAACTAAGCGATGGTCATAGGATAAGGCTAAATACATAATGGGTCTGATGACAATTTGACCATTTTCTACGACGGCGCGTTCTTTAATGGCATGCATACCTAAAATGGCGCATTGAGGCGGATTAAGTATTGGCGTAGATAACATAGATCCAAACACGCCTCCATTAGTGATTGTAAAAGTGCCTCCTTTCAGGTCATCGTAAGTCAATGTTCCTGCCCTTGCCTTTTCTCCATATTCACTAATACTTTTTTCAATGCCAGCGAAGTCAAGTTGATCGGCGTCATGTAAAACTGGAACAATGAGGCCTCGTGGCGTACTGACGGCAATGCCTAGGTCATAGTAGCCATGATAAATGATGTCGTTATCATCTATAGAAGCATTAATAGCGGGAAATCGTTTTAACGCTTCAATGGATGCTTTAACAAAAAAGGACATAAAGCCTAATTTGACGGCATGTTTTTGCTCAAATCGAGTTTTGTATTGGTTGCGAAGATCAATGACATTTTGCATATTAACTTCGTTGAAAGTTGTCAACATGGCTGAATTTTTTTGAGCTTGCAGTAAACGTTCTGCGACTTTTGCTCTCAAACGAGTCATTGGAACGCGCTGCTCAGGTCGAAGATTAGAGCCAATGCTAGGCGCTTCAAAGACTTGCTCGGTGTCAGTTTTTTCGGAAACAAAGGCGTTTTTCAGGGTGTTGTCGGCAGTTTTTACCTTAACGTTTAGTAATGCCTGATTATTGATATGCTCCAGAACATCCGTTTTTGTTAAGCGGCCACTTTTTCCAGAACCAGGAATAATGGCAGGATCTAAATTATTTTCATGGATTAAACGACGAACAGAAGGGCTTAGGGGCATATCTTCACTGGTAGATTGGCTTATAGTCTGTGGTGTGTCGTTAGTTTGAATTTTAGGTGCATCAGCGACTTCTATTATCGCTAATACTTCTCCACTGGTCACCAATGAGCCATTTTCTTTTAAAATTTGGCTTAGAATGCCAGATTCTGGCGCGGTGACCTCAAGGACGACCTTATCTGTTTCTAGATCGATAAGGCCTTCATTTTTATTAACGTAATCGCCTGCTTTTTTGTGCCAGGTAATTAGCGTTGCATCAGAAACCGATTCGGGTAAGTTGGGAACTAGTATTTCAATGCTCATGTTATTTTCCTGAAGGATTGCCATATAAAGCTGTTTGTACAACCGCTTTTTGTTGTTCAATATGAATGTGAAACTTGCCGACAGCAGGTGCTGCCGATGCGTCACGTCCAGCGTAAGTTACTTTGATGCTTGCTTTCACAATATCAGTAAAATGATGCTTTGATTGATACCATGCTCCCTGATTTTTAGGTTCTTCCTGACACCAAATAAAATCTTCTAAATGTGGGTATTTTTCTAATTCAGTTTTGAGTAGTTTATCTGGAAAAGGATAAAGCTGCTCTAAACGGATTATAGCAACGTGCGCTAGATTGAGGTTGTCGAGACGACGTGCTTCTAAAAGGTCAAAATAAATTTTACCTGCACATAAGATAAATCGAGTTACTTTTTCAGGATCTATCGTATCTTGCTCGCCAATAACAGATTGAAATTTTCCGGTTGTTAAATCCTCCAAAGTAGACACAGCTAACTTATGCCTTAAGAGACTTTTAGGGCTCATAATAATAAGTGGTTTTCGATACGGTCTTATTATCTGTCGACGGAGTAAATGAAAAATTTGTGCAGGTGTGGTTGGGTTGCAAACTTGCATGTTATGTTCTGCACAAAGTTGTAAGTAACGTTCTAATCTGGCAGAAGAGTGTTCTGGCCCCTGCCCTTCAAAACCATGAGGCAGTAATAAGACTAGGCCGCATAACCGCCCCCATTTGGTTTCGCCGGAGCTAATAAATTGATCAATAACAACTTGCGCACCATTTGCAAAGTCGCCAAATTGAGCTTCCCACACAACCAGTGTATTCGGCATCGTCGTGCTATATCCATATTCAAATCCTAATACGCCTGCTTCAGATAATAAAGAGTCAAAAATTTGCGCATTACCTTGATCTTTATCTAAGTGTTTGATGGGTGTATACGTTGTATTAGAGATTTGATTGTGTAATACGGCATGACGATGAACGAAGGTTCCTCTACCTACATCTTGACCGGTTAAACGAACATGGTGCTTTTCAAGAAGAAGACTGGCATAAGCCAAGTTTTCAGCGAAGCCCCAATCTAAAGGTAAAGCACCTGCCGACATCTTTCTGCGGTTATCCATTACTTTAGCGACCCTAGGGTGTAATTCAAACCCTGAAGGGATACGTTGCATGCGTTCATTGCAATAGCGTAATTGATCCATGGAAATGGCTGTGTCACAAGGCGTTTCCCAGCTTTTATGATGAAACTTATTCCATTGGTTAGTATAGGAGTACGTAGAGTTTTCAAGTAGTGGTCTTGAAACCACCTGCCCTGTTTCTAGTAGGCTCTGATAATCGTGCTCCATTTGTACACTTTGTTCCTCACTAATAATGCCTTCAGCGATTAGTTTTTCAGCATAAAGCTTCCGTGTTGTTTTGTGTTTGCGGATTTTTTTATACATGAGGGGTTGTGTAGTAGCCGGTTCATCCGCCTCATTATGACCCAGTCGACGATAGCAAATAAGATCAATAACAACATCTTTATTGAAGGTCATTCGATAATCAAGTGCGAGTTTTGTCACAAAAATAACAGCTTCTGGATCATCACTATTAACATGAAAAACCGGCGCCTGAATCATGCTAGCAACATCCGTGCAGTAAAGTGTAGATCGCGCATCCAAGGAGTTACTCGTCGTAAAACCAATTTGATTATTAATAACGATATGAACAGTGCCGCCGGTATAAAAAGCTCTAGTTTGCGACATGTTTAAGGTTTCCATGACAATGCCTTGTCCTGAAAATGCAGCATCACCATGAATTAAAACGGGAATAACGGTATTAATACCTTCTTTTCCTGCCCTATCCTGACGGGCTTTGACTGAGCCTTCAACAACCGGGTTGATTATTTCTAAATGCGAAGGATTAAAGGCCAAGGTTAAATGAAGCGGACCACTGGGTGTTGCTATATCGGATGAAAAACCCATGTGATACTTGACATCACCTGAGCCCGCTCCAGGTAAGAGCGTTGAGGTGCCCGTGAACTCATCAAATAAACTGGCAGGGCTTTTTCCTAAAATGTTAACTAGCACATTTAAGCGCCCACGATGTGCCATTCCGATAACAATTTCTTTAACACCTTTTTCACCGGAACCTTGAATTAACTCATCCAGAATGGGAATTAAAGACTCCCCACCTTCAAGTGAGAATCTTTTTTGACCTACAAAGCGGTGATGCAAGTGATTTTCTATACCTTCAGCCGCAGTCAGGAGCTTTAATAGCGATTTTTTGGTATTAATATCCAGATTTAACTTGGCTTTAGCACTTTCTAGTCGATTGATAACCCATCTTCTGGTTTTAGTTTCTACGATGTGCATGTGCTCAGTGCCAATACTGCCACAGTAAATTTGTTTCAAATTGGCAATAATTTGCCGTAACGGTAAGCGATCAACTTCTCCAAAGAGAGCGCCAGTATGAAACAGTGTCTCCATATCGGGTTCAGAGAGTCCGTAATACGATGGGTCCATATCAACAGGAATCGGATTTGTTTTACC
This sequence comes from Crenothrix polyspora, assembly GCA_945877505.1. Lineage (GTDB taxonomy): Bacteria > Pseudomonadota > Gammaproteobacteria > Methylococcales > Methylomonadaceae > Methylobacter_C > Methylobacter_C polyspora_A. Next base: position 9,047 of record CAMDWT010000034.1, on the reverse strand, counting down.
GAGCGGGTTACAGTTGGCAATTTGATGGCCACGGACGCGATAATGATTGATTAGCCTGGAAACGGCGGCTTGTTTTTTTACACTTTCTTCGGTAAAGCCTTGTAGTTGTGCGAGCCTACCCTGCGACTTAACCGCTAACTGGGCGAAACGTTCAATGACTGGGCGATGGGGGGTTTCATAAGATCCGCTCAGTTGGATAGCTTTAAATTCTTTCTGCCAACTCAGTTCAACTGATTCAGGATCTTCTAAAAACCGTTCATATAAATTTTCAATAAAACTGGCATTGCTGCCTTGAAATGAAGAAGACTCTTGAAAAAATTTAAGCAGGTTACTCATTTAGGTATATCCAGTTTATTTTGCAAGGAGGTGTATAACGTTATAGTCAATCTTGAAATGAAGCCAAGTCCTATAAAACACTCGCTATTCTACTCGACCGTATTCATTGATGCCTTAATGAATAATGTAGTGGTAAGTGTACTCTATCTAGAAAAAGTAAATTAATGCGATTATAAGGATATTTCTTTCGCAATTATTTGTAGCAGTATGTCAAAAAATTTAATTACATACCCCAATGAATTACTTTTTACGGTATGTGACCATAAGTTTTGTGCATTTATTCAAGTGATTAAGCATGTTGTGTTATAAAATACACTAATAATATTTTATGTTTAATCATATTACTTAATTATTTTATTTTAGCGCTTATTTTACTTGCGTTAATACCTTTTAATGCTACATACATTTGGAGTCGCCTTATGCGTATCATCCTGTTAGGAAGCCCCGGTTCTGGAAAAGGAACTCAGGCCAAGTTTATTACTGAAAAATATGCTATCCCACAAATTTCAACGGGTGATATGTTACGTGCCGCTGTGCGTGATGGGACAGCATTAGGTGTTGCAGCAAAAAAAGTAATGGATGCGGGCGGCTTGGTTTCCGATGATATTATTTTGGGCTTAATTAAAGAACGTATAGGTCAACCTGATTGCATTAACGGTTATTTGTTAGATGGTTTTCCACGAACCATTGCGCAGGCGCAAGGATTAGAGGCTATGGGGGTTGTAATTGACCACGTTATAGAAATTAATGTTCCCGATGAAGACATTATTGAGCGTATTGCCGGTAGAAGAGTTCATCCCGAATCAGGACGCACCTATCATATTCAACATCAACCCCCGAAGGTTGAGGGTATTGACGATGTAACTGGAGAAGTTTTGATCCAGCGAGATGATGATAAAGAAGAAACTGTGCGTAAAAGACTTAGTGTTTATCACGAGCAAACAAAACCTTTAGTGGGCTATTATTCCGAACCCAGTCAGCTTGTTAAGTTTAACTCAATGTCAGGTATTGGTGATGTAGAGGCCATTACTGATGGGATTTTTGTTATCCTTGGTTAATATTCTAATGAGTGACGATTTTTTTAGAAAAAATTTCGTTATTAGTTTCAATGATTGGCTAGGTTAAAGTGACAGTTGTTTTTTTGTTAAATAAAAGGTTTTTAATAGATGAGTAAAGTTTATAACGTTGCAGTAGTAGGTGCGACAGGTGCAGTTGGCGAGGCAATGTTGTCTATCTTGGAAGAGCGAAACTTTCCAGTGGGTGAAGTTTATGCGTTGGCAAGTAGTCAATCGGTGGGCAAACGTATACCATTCAAAGGTGGGTCGTTACGGGTTGAAGATTTGGCAACTTTTGACTTTTCAAAGGCTCAAATTGGACTATTTTCTCCTGGGGCAACGGTTTCGGAAATATATGCCCCTATCGCTGCAGCGGCAGGGTGTGTCGTCATTGATAATACCTCCCAATTTCGTTACAACGATGAGATTCCTTTAGTTGTACCGGAAGTTAATCCTGAAAAAATAGCGGATTATAAAAATCACGGCATCATCGCAAATCCTAATTGCTCTACTATTCAAATGTTGGTGGCTTTAAAGCCCATTTATGACGCGGTAGGTATTGAAAGAATCAATGTTTGTACTTATCAAGCCGTTTCAGGCACAGGCAAAGAGGCCATCGAGGAGTTAGGCAAACAAACGCTTAATCTTCTTAATTTGCAATCTATTACCGCTAAAGTCTACCCAAAACAAATTGCCTTCAATGTATTGCCGCAAATTGATGTCCTTATGGACAATGGTTATACAAAAGAAGAAATGAAAATGGTTTGGGAAACTCAAAAGATCTTGGGTGATTCAGGGATTTTAGTTAATGCAACTGCGGTAAGGGTGCCTGTATTTTATGGTCATTCCGAAGCAGTGCATATTGAAACATCAGAAAAAATAACAGCAGAAGTCGTCAGAGAATTATTAAGTAAAGCACCTGGTGTAACCGTTATAGATGAACGTAAAAATGGCAGTTACCCCACTGCGGTAACTGACTCGTCTGGGAATGATGATGTATTTGTTGGGCGAATTAGAGAAGATATTTCACATCCAAAAGGTATTGATTTATGGGTTGTAGGTGATAATATTCGAAAAGGAGCTGCTTTAAATAGCGTACAAATCGCTGAGGTTCTTATACAAAAGTATCTTTAAGTCATCAGCTCAGCATTTATTCGAAAAAGAAATACAAAATTGAGGCAAATATTTTGAAAATGATCAACGTGCACAATTTAATAAAAAGCTTAGCCTTAGTGTCACTCACTCCGGTTAGTGCATACTCTTTAGGTATTGGCGATATTAAATTACATTCAGCACTTAATCAAAGTTTGAATGCTGAAATCTCCTTGATTTTATCGAAAACTGATAAAGCATCAGATATAAAAGTAAATCTAGCGCCACCTGACAAGTTTGATGAGTCAGGTGTGCCTTGGACATCATTTTTATCAAAAATTAAATTTGAAACTGTTGTAGGCGCTAATAATACAGTTATCATTCGAATTAGTTCGAAAGAGGCGGTAAAAGAACCTTTCCTTGATTTTTTACTTCAAGTTAATTGGCCTAAAGGTAGTTTATATCGTGAGTTTACGGTGCTACTAGATCCGCCAGTAGAATATCAAATGTCTTCAAGTTCTACAGATTATAATGCTGAACCCGTTAAGTCTACACAGCCTCAACAAAGCCCCAAACAAGCAACGCGACAAAAAACAGTTAAGGTCAGCGGTAATAGTGCAAATGAATATGGGCCCACTAATAAAAACGATACACTTTGGCGCATTGCAAAAATAGCCAGACAGAATGCAAGTTTTAAAGAAGATATTTCTGTTGAGCAAATGTTGATTGCACTTTACAAGAAAAACCCTAGTGCTTTTTATAAGGATAATGTTAATGCCTTGTTGCCTAAAAAAACATTAACAATTCCAACAATTGATGCTATTCGAAAACTATCACATAGCGAAGCCTTAGCAGAGTTTACTAAGCAAGCCAAAGACTGGAGAAATCCTAAAGACACTGAGTCTGATTCAAGCAAAGTAGTAACAAAAGAAAGTCCAGTTAATCAACTTAAATTAGTCGCGCCCGCTGAAAAAGAAGTGGCGAAAAGTGTTCAGGTTGTCGCCCCAGAAAATAAACCAGAAGAGACTGTTTCAAGTCCCAACGAACCCGCTAAAGCCCTTGATAAAGAAGTTGTAAGCCCAACTCCAGCTATTAATAATAATTTAGAAGATAGAATGGCTATCCTGGAAAAGCAGTTGGCGATGATGCAACAAATAATTGTCTTGAAAGACCAGCAGTTAGCTACTTTACAGGGTCAAGTTCAAGTTAAGTCGTCTGTTCCAGTAGATCCTCCAAAAGTTGAACCTGTTTTATCCATTCCAAAACCACCTGTTCAGATAGTCGCAGAAGAAACCTCATCTTCGTATGCTTCTTTTATATGGGGTGGCCTTAGTGTCGTTCTATTGACGTTACTAGCCGGTTTTTTATGGAGAAAGCGTAAACAAGATGAGCTAAGGTATGGTGATAGTTTTTTTAATCCTATAAGCTCGGATATTGATAATGATATTGAGGATACTTCAGAAGAGATTAGCAAAAATAGTTCTTTGAAGGAGCAAGTTATAGCTGATTATCCGATTCTAGAGGATGATCTCATGGAGATTGATCCTATTATTGAAACCGATTTGTATATTTCTTATGGTCGCTTTCAACAAGCAGAGTCACTGATGAGGGATGCTATCAAAGAATATCCCGCTCGTGATGAATATAAATTAAAATTATTAAGAATCTTTTACTTAACGAAAAACAAACAGGCTTTCGACGCTTATTCCAGTGAACTAGCTAAAGCAGATAATAACGATGATAGTGACTTTTGGTTAAGTGTTAATCAACTAAAAAATGAATTTCCTAAAGACTCAATAAATTCTGTTAAAGATGTTGTTGTTTCAAAGCAAGAAACCGTTCCCCCTAAAGATAATAAAATTGAACTAACACTAGTCCCAATAGATAAACGTGACTCTGATGAGTTAGAAGCTGAATTAAATAAACCAAAGCTTTCTACTGAAATGGGTTCATTTGATAGCAATATGATTAAAGAACCACTCGTAAATCTACAAACCGAGTTGACTATAAAAGCCTCTAACCCCTTAGAGGGTAATAGTGAAGAAGATCATATTTCTATTTTAGATTTTCAGCCAAATACCCCTCACGAAAATAATAGTCAAAAGGTGGATTTTATTAAGCCAAATCCATCGGGCATAAAAACGGATAGTACGCCTGAATATTTTGAATTAGAAACTCCTTTGCAAGACATCAATAACCTAGAATCTTACGATATCGATATAACAGCGTTAAAAAACAATCTGGATAACCAAGTGTTGCCGGAACAGCATCTTAAATTAGATGAGGTTTTTACTGACAATTCCCTTGAAAAAGATTTATACGCAGATAACTTTTTGCAAAACGATGTTGATCAACAGGAAAGTTATAATGCATCAGTTGATATAGAGACGAAGCTCGATTTATTAAAAGCTTATATTACGATGAAAGATCAAGAGGCAGCGGAAGCAACAGCTAAAGAAATTTATGATGAAGGAACAATTGAGCAAAGAAAGATAGTTGAGATATTGCTTAAGGATGTGTTTTGACGATCGAAAAATTTGTGTAAAATAGCTTGTTATTTAGTGACTTGTGTCATTATATTAAACTAGTTTATCAGACTGCTTCATGGGTAAATTGGTTTATATGTCTGAATTAATGATAGTAAAAATATAAATAAAAAAGCCTCTTATTACAGAGGCTTAGTTACATTCTTTACATAATGATATTAAGGTGTCCGTTAGAAAGGGATGTCATCATCATAAGGCGTATCAAAGCTTTCATTGCTTGTGTTTTGTCGATTCGGTTCTTGATCACGCATTCCAGACGATGGATAATTTTGCTGAGCTGGACTTTGATTTGATTCATTTCTTTTGCCAATTAAATCAATAATATTGGCGTTAAGCTCAAGACTGGTTTTAGTGCTGCCATCATTGGCTTTGTATTCGCTTTGAGTTAATTCACCAGAAACAAAGACTTGCTGACCTTTTTTAAGGTAGTTTTGTAACTGACCCTCTGCACGTTTTCCAAATAAAACAACTCTGACCCATAAGGTTTGTTGTTTGTCACCAAAGCCGATGTTGTTGGCGACAGTCACATTTAAAATGGCCACACCCGATGGGGCATATCTTACTTCCGCATCTCTGCCGACGGTTCCGGTAAAACTAAATACGTTACTCATTTTGTCATCTCATGTGGTTTATTTATTAATACGGCTATTATCGGTTGCTTTATGGCTGTGAACCAAGAAAAAACTCACTGTCCAGAAAAATCCATTTCAACTTTACCATTCTTCAACTTCAAATTAACCTCGAAATCTTTGCCATTAGTTGATTTAAAGCCTTTTAAAACCCCTGTTTCTCCTTTAGATAATAATTTTTTAGCCATATTTAAGGTGATGGTTTTATGGGCAATGGTTTTCCAAATAACAACTTTGCAGCCATTACGCCATTCACTGCAACTAAAAGCTTTCGCTGTTTCAATAATTTTTCCATTACACAAGGGACAGTCAGCAAGGGCATCATTGACATCATTGTGCGGTTGATTTTGCAGTTTGTTATAGGCTATTTCACCCAATGCATTTAGCGTTAGTTGTGCATTAAAAACAGTAGCATCGACTTTGATGGCATAAGCATTAAGCGTTCGACCATTTTGCAGTAACTGACTCGCCATCTCACGGGTAAGTGTTAGGCCATAAATTTGCTTCCATAAAACAAATTGACAGCCCGTTTTCCATTGACTACAACCATAACCTTGTCGCCCTTCAATAATGGCTTGTTGACACAGGGGGCACTCGCCAAATTTAGTGGTGTCATAGAGAGGTTTTGTCGATTCATCTTTTAGTTGCTGGGTAAACTGGATGATTTCGGCCATAAATTGATCAGGGTCATAGGCGTTATGCTCTATTTTTTTAAGCTTGCCTTCCCATTCGCCAGTCATTGCTGCAGATTTCAATCTATCATCGGCAATAATTGAAATGAGATGCCTACCTGATTCTGTACTGAGTAATAATTTCTTTTGACGCTGGATATAATTACGTTTAATAAGTACTTCAATAATCGATGCCCGTGTTGCAGGTGTGCCTAAGCCTTTTTCTTTTAAGGCTTCTTTTAGTGCTTCATCTTCACATGTTTTTCCTGCGGACTCCATAATACCCAATAAACTGGCTTCATTATAAGCTTTTGGGGCGGTTGTTTTGCCTTGAGTTATTAGCGGTTGATGTGGACCTTTCTCGCCTTCTATGAAAGGTGGCAGGATTTTGGGTTCGTCACCTTTTGATGTTTGACTGGAGGTGTCATTTTTATATAAAACTTGCCAGCCGGGTGCCTCGATAATGGTTCCGGTTGTTTTAAATTTGATTTTATCAACAACGGCTAAAACGGTTGTAATTTGTTTGATGCAGGGTGGATAAAAAGCGGCAATAAAACGTAATACAATGGCGTCATACACTTTGGCCTCATCATTCGCTAATGAACCCAGTAAGTTGCTTGTAGGAATAATGGCATGATGATCTGTTACTTTGGCATCGTTAAAATAACGATTACTAAACGTTAGTTTATCGAGATCTAGTGCCGCTATGGGTTCACCATAACGCATTTTTAATTTTTCCAGCAGGGGCTTTATGCCAGGTTTCATGTCAAGTGTTAAACAGCGACTATCCGTTCGTGGATAAGTGACATGTTTTTTTTCGTATAATTGCTGAGTGTAAGTTAAGGTCTGTTCTGCGGTAAAGCCGTAACGAATACTCATGTCTTTTTGTAATTCTGTTAAGTCATACAACAAAGGAGGATTAACTAATTCCCGCTTACCTTTAACGGATGTTATGTCTATGTCTTTATTTTCAATTTGATTGACTAAATTTTCAGCCTCTATTTGTTGTTCAAAGCGACCGCCGACATACTGAAAATCAACGGCTCTGTAGAGTGTATGTAATTCCCAAAAATCTTTGGGAATAAATTTGGCAATTTCAAGGTCTTTTTGCACAATAAGCGCCAAAACAGGAGTTTGTACGCGTCCAATCGTCCATAACAAACCTTGCTGGCCAAATTTAAGGGTATAAAGCCGAGTTGCATTTAAACCAACTATCCAATCTGATTCGCTACGGCATTTAGCCGCCCGATAAAGTCCCTCATAGACATGACCTTCTTGTAATTGTGCAAAGCCTTTGCGAATAGCCTCATCGGTTAATGAGCTTATCCATAAGCGTTTGAATGGTTTTTGTAAACATTGTGTCCATGCCAAAATATATCTAAAAATTAACTCCCCTTCTCTCCCCGCATCAGTTGCACAGATGATTTCATCAGCAGATAAAAATAAGCGCTTGATGGTATTGAGTTGTTTTTTAGCGGATTCATCACCTCGCGCTTTAAGACAAAATTGCTCGGGAATAATAGGGAGAGAATCAAGTGTCCAACGTTTCCATTCAGGATGATATTCGTCAGGTTCCTGTAACTCAACTAAATGCCCAAATGCCCAGGTGATTTGATAGCCATTCCCTTCAAAATAACCCTCTCGTCTATTATTTATAGCAAGACAGTTAGCAATGTCGCGGGCGACTGAGGGCTTTTCAGTTAAGATAACTTTCATGATGAAAATCTAGTGGGCATGACGCTATTGGACATTAATAAGTTTTAATCCCGGTGGCAAAGCCTCACCAAAAATTTGTTGTTCTTCCTTTTCATCCAGTTGTTTAAGTTGCTCAACCATCTCTATCCAAGATAACGGGGCTTTACTCAGTTTAAGTTTACTGATGATTTGTTCGCGCATCATGTCATCAATATCACGCACTCTATCACCTGACATTCTTGCAATGAGCGTGGCTGCAAATCCCGCCTGTGGCGTTTTTTTCCAGTCTACCGCTATGATCTGTTTTAACCATTTAGCAACAATATCGGCAGGGATTACATTATGACTACTGCCATGAAAGGGTTGTCGCGCACCTATTCGTCCGATAGCCCACCAAGTTTGGTTAGATTCGCCGGTTTTTTGCAAGCGTTTTAAAAACCAATCGCCCAATTGTATTTTTTTGTCTACAGGTAAGCGTTCTAATACAGCGGCAAGTCGGACGATATCATCATATCCACGACTTTTAATTTGCTTGGCAATACCCGCTTGTCTTGCTGACGCAGGATTAATATATTTGGCAATATCTGTAAAAATCTGTTCTTGGGCGCTCACCGATAAACCGCCGGCTATGCGACGCCAAAGGGTCCACCATTCAGTCCAATTTTGAGTTTCATTTACAAATTGTATTTCATGTGGATAAAGTTTCCAAAGCTGCTCAACACGCCAGTCATCGAGTTGATAACCAAAACCAGGGCGCAAACAAAAGCCAATGAGACTTAACCAGACCCTTTCATGATGTTCTGAGCGGCGACGATTTTTATTGACCTCCAGTAGCGTGGTAAATAGAGTTCTCAATAACGGCGTTTCCCAGTCTGCACGGACACTTACAAGCTGTTTTTCTAAATCAGCACGTAAGTTTTTAACCGCTTTAGGATCAATCTGTTTGGATTTTGAACCAAATATAGTTTGTATCTTTTCTACTGCGCCGTTAACTTGCTGTGAAGTATAAGTGTCTGGTAATAA
>CAMDWT010000033.1 GCA_945877505.1 Crenothrix polyspora | reverse complement strand
CGACATGTTAAGTCTCTATTCAGCTGATGAAATTGCAGCTATTGGGATTACCAATCAACGTGAAACAACGGTTGTGTGGGACAAGAACAGTGGGCAACCTATTTATAATGCGATTGTTTGGCAGTCACGACAAACGCTTGATTTGTGTGAGGCGCTAAAAAATAAAGGGCTTGATGAGGTCATACGAAACAAAACAGGGTTGCTAATTGATGCTTATTTTTCAGGGACTAAACTTGCTTGGATATTAAATAATGTTGAGGGTGCACGAGAGAAAGTAAGTCGAGGTGAGCTATTATTTGGCACCATTGATACTTGGTTACTTTGGAAGCTAACTCATGGCAAAGTTCATGTCACTGACTACAGTAATGCCTCAAGGACCTTGTTGTATAACATCCATGATTTGTGTTGGGATGATGACTTGTTGAATGCCTTAAATATACCCGCATCAGTCCTTCCGGAAGTAAGGTCGTCCTCTGAAATTTATGGCTATACGGAAACCAGTTTTTTTAATGGCTTTACGTTACCAATAGCCGGCGTTGCTGGAGATCAGCAAGCGGCTTTATTTGGGCAAGCCTGTTTTTCTGAAGGCATGGCAAAAAACACCTATGGTACAGGTTGTTTTATGTTGATGAACACAGGCTCCAGAGCCATAAAATCAAATAATGGTTTGCTGACGACCATTGCTTGGGGGATAAATGGACAGATAGAATATGCCCTAGAAGGGAGTGTTTTTATCGGTGGATCGGCAGTTCAGTGGTTGCGTGATGGCTTGCGGTTTTTTAAAAATGCGCAAGAAAGTGAAGGGTATGCCAATAATGTTTTATCGACTGATGGTGTTTATGTGGTTCCAGCATTTGTTGGCTTAGGAACGCCTTATTGGGATAGTGACGTTAGAGGCGCTGTTTTTGGAATAACGAGGGGCACTAAAAAAGAACATGTTATAAGAGCAACCCTAGAAGCTATTGCTTATCAGGTCAAAGATGTCTTAACCGTTATGGAAGACGATGCAGGTATTAAGTTAAAAAGTTTGAGAGTAGATGGGGGGGCAGTAAAAAATAATTTATTGATGCAATTTCAAAGTGATATCTTGGAAGTCACCGTAGAAAGACCCGTTGTTACTGAAACAACTGCCTTGGGCGCCGCCTACCTTGCCGGATTAGCGGTTGGTTTTTGGCAGAGTAAGGATGAAATTGCGGCGCAGTGGTTGGTAGATGAATCATTTAAACCTTCATTAGCTAAAGAAAAAATAACAGCTTTATACGGTGGCTGGAAAATGGCGGTACAGGCAGCGATTGCCTTTAAACCTAATAAATAACGACACAGTTGAGAATGGTTATATTTGGATTACCAAAGATTTGCTGTTTTGACGCGCATTAAAAAACCAAAAGATGATGAATAAAATTGAGTATTTTAAGTTAAAAAAAAATAGTCATGAGAGGCGTGTTTAATTAATAAAAATTGGCTTAAACTTTGCCGCATTAGGGTTCGTGATAGCGTTAAGAGTATAGGTGATCTGGCGTCGAGTTTTAGCTAGAATTAAGTGCGACAAAATGTCGCGCTTTTTGTAGACAGTCATATTATTTTAATATAGAATTGCCCCACATTTTCGAAAAGCACTAAACTATGGGGGGTGTTTTTTGAGGGTGAAAAAATAAAAATAATAATCGTTCCAAAAATTTAAGCTGTAAAAGTATCTACAGTTGTCCGAAATAATAATAATTAAAAAAAACAGGACAAAGCCCACATCATGTGGGCTTTTTTATGCCTGTTTTATCTTCAAATTATTTTTTTCTAGTAAGCCTATTACGAATAAGATAAGAGCAATGCCGCTATAACCAAGCACAAAAGCCCCTGTGTGTGAAGGGCCATACGCATTTTGTATAACACCATGGCTTATGGTGTAGCCATGCATTAATCCCGTTGCACTGATTAAGGCGGCTACTAAAGCCCATATTGATGCTCTTTGGAAATTTTTTTCGATTAAGCAAACTGTCATGGCCGATAGAATCATCGACGTAAATATAAAGCCACGCTCAAGTGCAATCAGGCCGTTAATGGGTATTTGTAGTGATAATGCTTTTATACTGACTAGCTCTATATTGGTTCCTGCCGCACGTAACGTGTTTTCTAAAATCATTAATCCCCATGCCGCTAAGGCGGGGAAGAAGCCAATGACCACCGCCGGTGCGTGTGCTTTTGGAGTAACTTGAAAAGCTTGGGCGGCGATAGTAATGCCTATCCATAGTAAAATAGCGGCGCCCGCTTCAACAGGAATGAGTGCAGAAATAAAGCCGACCAAGCCCAAGAGGCATAGGAGTGTGATTGCAATGCCATTAGCGATTGAGTAGCCGACGCCAGCGCCCATTTCCTTCCAGCCGGGATGTCCAATATAAATGGTTGTCGGAAAAACGCTTCCGAAACAGGCGGCGGCCATAGTGCCTAGGCCATTTATAGCGAGTGAGCTTTTTACGGGATAAACATCGCCAGCCGCTTCAGCACTTTCTAAGTTTTGTAAGGATCCCAAAAGATTAAATAAGCCCATAGGGACTATGATGGGTAGATAGGTAATCAGATAAGTCGACAGTGTTGTATCCATCATCGCTGTGATAAATAACTTTGGCATATGGATCTCTATCTGCATAGCATTAAACAATGTCGTGCTGTCCATTCTGCCTAGAAACCAAGCTGAGATTGAGCCAACGATAACAGCAATAAGGCCTGCGGGAATATTGGCGGGTAGGTGCATGCGACCAATATATTGACTGAGAATAAAGGCTAAGGGAATAAAGCTAACCAAAGGGTCAGCGAAGATACGAAAGCAAAAGTCCATCGCTATAAAAGTGATGGCAATACCTGCAAGTGTTGCTAACAAAGCGGCCCTAGGCGTGATGCGCTTTACCCAGCCCGCAATAAATGCACCACAAAACTCAATGAGACCTGAGCCAAAACAAGCGACCAAGCCAACTTTCCAAGCCAGTTCAACATCATGTGTTTGATCGAGTACAGGCTTCATCACAAAAATAATGAAAGCAAAGAGGGAGACGGTATTAATTCCGTAAGGTAGGGCCGTAACCTTAGTGCATCCAGTTTCTCGTGATAGTGTTCTCGCTTGAAAAGCATAGAAAATATTGCCTATCAATAAGCTAACAGCAACACCGGGCAAAATACGGCCGAAGACCATTTCAGTTGGCATATTTAGGATTGATCCACACAAGCCGACTATAAGAATGAGCTGGATAAGATTATCTATAAATAAGCCAAAGAAACCGTCTAAATCTCCAGGGCGCCACCATGAAAATGAATTATTCATTTTTTCCTCTTATGCTATTTTTACGGCTAATTGGCCTCGTTATTGCGTCGTATCAACGGGTGTAAAGAGGCTACGGGGCTGGCTTTATAAAGAGTTGAGCGCTGCCTGTTTAATTGCCCATGAGATATCTAATGCTTGCCGATTTTCTTTAACATCATGAACACGTACTATTTTAACGCCAGCCATAACCGCCAAGGATGAAGTGATTGCAGTGGCAAGCGCGAGATCTTCTGGTTTATCTGTGCCCGTAATAGTACTTAAGAATTTCTTACGGCTGGTGCCTAACATAATGGGATAACCCATGTTAACCAATTGGTTTAAGTGAGCTAACAACGTTAAATTATGCTCAATCGTTTTGCCGAAACCTATGCCTGGGTCGAGTATGATTTTATCTGGACTAATTCCGGCTTGTTTGGCCTTATCTACACTGATACTTAAGCTGGTCATTACCTCAGAAACAACATTGTCGTAACTGGGATTATCTTGCATAGTTTGAGGAGTACCTTGTATATGCATGAGTATAATGGGGCAGTTATAGTGTGCAGCAACCTCTAATATATGAGGGTCGGTTTGACCTGCAGAAATATCATTGATGATATTTGCACCTTCAGCCAAGGCTAATTTTGCGACGGTGCTTAGGCGAGTATCAATGCTGATAAGTGCGGTAGTTGATAGTTGTGTTCGAATAGCGGTAATGATGGGTATAACGCGTTGAACTTGTTCGCCAGAAGACACTGAAATGGAATAAGGTCGGGTTGATTCTCCACCAATATCGATAATATCAGCTCCGTCACTTAACATTTTTTCAACTTGGTGTAAGGCCGATGTGACGTCGTTAAAGCGCCCTCCATCAGAAAAACTGTCTGGAGTTACATTTAAAATCCCCATGATTAGAGGTTTATCTGAAGTACTAAACATAATATAGCGTTATGGTGATGATTGAAAAGTGAGTGAACGTAGGTGACATAGCACAGTCCTTTTGGATGATAGTGGGTCGAATTATGCCGCTGATAGCCGACTAAAAGTTACGATTAGCATTATTAATTTTTTGTGGGGGTAATTAACTAGCGTTTGTGAGCTTGGGTTTCTTGATAAAAAATTTCTAACCATTTCTGTTCACGTAGGGCGTAAAGTGAAGAGGATTCAATGTTAGATTTTTTGATTTTTTTGCCTTTGTGAATCCCTTCATAGCTTAATTTGTAGAGAATTATAACAGCATCATTGTTGATTTTAAGTAGGGAAGTTTTGCCCATGGTGTAGTGGGTTAGTTGAAAATCATCCAAGTTACTTATGAAGTCGTCTCGGTCTGCGGTTGTCCCATCAGCTAGAAATGCTTTGAACTCAGGAGCCATGTATGTCCGAAAGAATTCTGTATCGTGTTTTATTACGGCTTCCCAACTGGCTTTTTCCAGCTGACTAAGAATCTTCAATAATTCTGACTCACTCGAAGCTGATTGCGTCGCGCTCTCATTTTTTTCTTGGCTTATCGGCTTGAGTGGTTCAGAGGTTGATAATGAAACTGGGCTATAAATCATACTTGAAAAAGCTAAGAATCCAACAATAAGCAAGTTAATTTTCATCGTATTGTTCCTTTGTTTAGGGCGGTTTTAAAATGGAGTTATCTATTTATAGTGTTACAGCTATAATTTAACAGATAGTATAATTTGCTGTAATAATCCTTGTAATTAAAAACCATTCTCCCTCTATTGATGTTAATAAAGTTTACATTGTTGTGTCGGGTGGACTAAATTTAACTGACTCATGACGACCAATAAAAAAACCGTTAACGAAATTGTTTGTGGCATTGATTTTGGCACATCAAATACCACGATAGCTATTGCAAATAGTCATAATGAATCTATCGCGATGGTGCCGGTAGAAGATCACCATGTCACTATACCATCGACCATTTTTTTTCATTCAGAAAACACCCCTGTTTTGTTTGGTCGTCAGGCGATTAATGCCTATGTTGCCAGAGAAGAAGGGCGCTTCATGAGAAGTTTTAAACGTGTACTAGGTACGTCACTTATGAAAGAAGGGACTATCATTGGCGGTCAACAAACTCAATTTGAACATATTATTAGCCCGTTTATTGAGCACGTAAAAAATAAAGCTGAATTAAGGGTGGATAAAGAAATTAATTCTGTTGTAGCGGGAAGGCCTGTGCATTTTGTTGATGGAAATAGACAAGCGGATAAAGTGGCTGAAAGTCAGCTTGAAAATATTTTTGTAGCGGCTGGATTTAATGATATTCGCTTTCAATATGAGCCGATAGCCGCCGCATTTGCTCATGAATTAACGATGGGGGGGCATGAGCGCTTAGCTGTGGTCATGGATATAGGCGGTGGAACTTCAGATTTTACGATTATGCGTTTATCGGAACAGCATATTCAAAAAACCGATCGCCAAGATGATATTCTGGCTAATGCGGGGATCAGGATCGGTGGCAATGATTTTGATAGGGCTTTAAGCTTGATGAGTTTTATGCCTTTGTTAGGAATGGGCTCTCTTTGGGGTGCAAAAGGTTTGGATTTTCCCTTGACGCCTTTTTTTGATTTGTCTGAGCTTAGCAAAATTCAGTGCATGTATACACGAAAATATAAACGAGATTTAACTGAGCTGATTAAACAATCAATACAAAAAAACCTGACTCAGCGCTTGCAGTTTATAGTCGAAGAAGAATTGGGACATACCTTAATGTCTAGTGTTGAAGAGAGCAAAATTAAGTTGAGTGCGTGTGACCAAGTTATAGCCGATTTATCTTTTATTGAAGCCGGTTTACAGGCTCTATGTGAGCGGGGGCAGTTCGAAGAGAGTCTTGCTGGGAATCTTGCCAGTATTCGTGAGGCGATGAATACGTGTGTTTCTGAGGCAGGAGTCAAAGCAGAGGCTATTTCATTGGTGATTTTAACGGGTGGAGGAACGGCTATGCCCATTATTCAGGATATCACTCGCCAGTTATTTCCACAGGCAGACATATCCGATGGCAATCGCTTATCAAGTGTCGGTTTTGGATTGGCGTGTGATGCAAAACGCTATTATTTAAGCGGGCAGTGATTGTTTGGTTGAATAAGTAAAAGGCTTCCAAGATCTTTGCGTCTTGGAAGTCTTAACAGCTTAGTTGAATTAATCCCATGAAAGTTGACTTGCTTTATCACCTTTACGGCTGAAGTTAATGTTACTGGCAATCGCTGCTGCTAGGAAAAGCGTA
This sequence comes from Crenothrix polyspora, assembly GCA_945877505.1. GTDB lineage: Bacteria > Pseudomonadota > Gammaproteobacteria > Methylococcales > Methylomonadaceae > Methylobacter_C > Methylobacter_C polyspora_A. The sequence continues at coordinate 18,060 of CAMDWT010000033.1, read as the reverse complement.
GATGAAATAATAAATTCGCCTGAAATAAAGCCAACTAGGCCGGTTAAAAATAATATTCCAATTAGAATATCTTTACTTAAATTACTCATGAGTTATTCCTTATTAAGTTGAGGAGTTTTATACTGCAACTTGACTATATCGAAGTTAGCTATTGTTGACAATGCCGCTAATTATTTATGGATTGTTTCTCTTTTGAGAGCATTAAATTAATAGTATTTAAATTTAAATAGGATAAAATTACATGAATTAGCGCCTAAATTTTAGGTTAGCACCTTTTTTAGTGCTGCCTGCACTCATTTCACTAATACTCGTTCCCGCCAAGTTGTTGTATAGCGCGTAATCGCCTTATTTAAGTCTGTTATAGTGCATGTATAACATTAGTCACCACGCCCCAAATCACCATATCTAAGTCATCATGAATGATCAGATCAGCATAAGCAGGATTTTCCGCTTTCAATTGCCACTGGCCATTAACACCTTGCAAACGTTTTACAGTTAATTCACCGTTCAGCGCACAAATGACGATTTTACCGGCTACCGCCTCAAGGGAGCGATCTACAATTAAAATATCATTGGGATGAATTCCTGCACCTAACATTGACTCACCTTGTGCGCGTACAAAAAAAGTTGCGGCAGGTGTTTGTATCAAGAGTTCATTCAGATCAAGATTTTTCTCAACATAATCATCAGCAGGCGAGGGGAAGCCAGCAGCGACTTTTGCGCTAAATAAGGGTAGCGGCAGTTGGCTAGGAAAAAGACTGGGAAATAAGATTATAAGAGTAGGTGTGAGCATAATTATCAAGTAATAAGATGGAAAGGTGGAAGCGAATATACGGTGGAATACATTTTCTGGATGGTATTTTGTTTTCTTTTTGTTCTCTTTTTGTTGCATTCTAAAATATTTTTGATAAGATGACAAAAACTTAACGCACCGCAAGAGACTAATTGTTCATGAATGTATTAACGCGTCGGCAACGGGAAATATTTAATTATTTACGTGATAATCATGAGGATTTTGCTTGTCCACCGAGCTTAGATGAACTCTGTACACGATTAGGTATGGCTTCGCGAGGATCCTTATATAAACATATTATGGCCTTGATTAAAGCAGGCTTGGTTGAGCCGTTTACAGGCAACAAACAGGCAGGTGTTCGTTTGACAGCACAAGCACAGGAACAAGATGAGCCTCAAGAACAGGGCTTGCCATTTATGGGGGCTATTGCCGCAGGTAAACCGATTGAAGCATTAGCAAATATCACGTATATGACTGTTCCAGATGCATTGAAGACGGATAAACCCTGCTATGTTTTACAGGTTAAAGGCGATTCAATGATTGATGCAGGTATTTATGATGGCGATTGGGTGGTTATTGAGCAACGGCAACGTGCTAACAATGGAGAGATTGTTGTCGCCTTAATTGAAGGCTCAGAGGCCACTTTAAAATATATTGAACAAAGCGCGGAGCAAGTATTACTGCTGCCTGCCAATACCACTATGACGGCGCTATCTTATCATCCTGAACAAGTTGAAATTCAGGGTGTGTTAGTGGGGCAAATGCGTAGTTATCGAACACATTAACACTACAACTATTTATTATTTAGGAGAACGACCATGCAACATAGAATTCATATGCACGATCAAGTGAATAACAAAGTTAATGACATTATGAAGCATTATAAAAAAACGCCAGTAGAGCAAATAGTCAGTGTTATTAAACACTTTATTAGACAGACATCAGTTGCTTGATAGACTGAATTTACGCCATGAAATTGATTTGATAGTTAGTGTGGTTTTTAGGTTAAAACCATACTAACATCGATCTAGTTTAGTTTTAAGGGGACGCTAGGATTGATTATTTTAGTTATTCAGTTGATGGCTAAAGTCCCCCTCCCGCAAGTTAGCAAAAATAATAACCGATATAGGTTATGTCATCTCATATTTTATCCACGTTTATTTATTCTCGCCTTTAATCTAGAAAATAGTGCTTTTTATTGATTTTTATCTAAAAGATAGACATTATCCTAACTCAGATGAGGCATAGAAAGTGCTGAAAAGTAATGGTTGGTACTGTAGGCACAAGAAAAATAGCTGAAAATGATAAGATTATCGTTTGGGTGTTTATACTCGAACCAGGTGAGAAATCGTTATTTACGTTTGACGGATGAGTGGATAATATTTTTGTATTTAAATGTGGAGAAGGGCAATTGTTTTCAACAGATGAAAAAGGCTTGCAAGTAACGTCAACAGATATAGCTCGTAATAGAGGGATGACCCGTTATCGAGAAATTTTAGTTAAAACAGAAGGTTAGCACTTGTCACGTTGGCAGTTTTGGATTGATCGAGGCGGAACTTTTACCGATATAGTTGCCTGTAGTCCAGGCGGTAAAATCATTTCGCGCAAATTTCTCTCGGAAAATCCTGAGCTATACCAAGATGCCGCTATGCACGGTATTCGTGATATTTTACAGTTACCGCCAGATAAGCCGATTGCCACGTTAGTCGACAGTATAAAAATGGGCACAACGATAGGCACCAATGCTTTGTTAGAGCGTAAAGGTGAAAAAGTGGTGCTGGCAATAACACGTGGCTTTAAAGATTGTTTACGAATTGGTTATCAAAATCGTCCTGATATATTTGCGCTTAATATTCAGCTCCCCGAACAGCTTTATAAGCAAGTTATAGAAGTTGACGCGCGCGTTACGGCACATGGCGAGGTAGTGGAAACTTTAAATGTCGATAAAACAAGGCATCAATTACAAAGTTTATATGAGCAAGGTTTACGATCAATAGCGATTGTATTAATACATGCTTGGTGTTATTCGGATCATGAATTGCAATTGGCGCAAATTGCTCGCGAAGTTGGCTTCACACAAATCTCAGTTTCACATCAAGTTAGTCCACTTTTAAAAATAGTGAGTCGTGGTGATACGACAGTGGTTGATGCCTATTTATCACCGTTATTAACGCGTTATATTGCAACGCTTACTAAAGCACTACGCTCCAATTCCCAGCAACCGCGACTACTCTTTATGCAATCAAATGGTGGTTTAGTTGATGCGGCTGTTTTTCAAGGGAAAGATAGCATTCTTTCAGGGCCTGCAGGAGGTATTGTTGGCGCAGTGGAAGTGGCGAAACGTGCCGGCCTAGCAAAAATAATCGCTTTTGATATGGGCGGTACGTCAACCGATGTGGCTCACTATGCAGGAGAATTAGAGCGCAGTTTTGAAACTGAAGTGGCGGGTGTCAGAATGCGAGCGCCCATGATGCATCTTCACACGGTTGCAGCGGGTGGGGGGTCTATATTGTCATTTGACGGTATCCGTTATAAGGTCGGCCCTGAATCGGCTGGCGCCAATCCGGGGCCGGCGTGTTATCGACGGGGTGGCCCACTGACTGTGACAGATGCTAATTTAATCTTAGGAAAACTGCCGCTTTTTCCAGCAGTCTTTGGACAATACGGCGATCTGCCGCCGGATGTAGATCAAGCTAAGCAATTATTTGCTGAGATGGCCAATTGCATTGAAAAGCAAACTGCAGATAAGCGAAGCCTCACACAAGTCGCCGAAGGTTTTTTGAATATTGCAGTCGAAAATATGTCCGCAGCGATTAAAAAAATTTCCGTGCAAAAAGGCTATAACGTCACTAAATATGCGTTGTGCTGTTATGGGGCGGCGGGCGGTCAGCATGCTTGTAAAATCGCTGATCGTTTAGGCATGCAAACCGTTTTGTTACATCCTTTGGCAGGCGTATTGTCAGCGTATGGAATGGGGTTGGCAGATTACCGTATTCTTAAAGAACAGGCCTTGGAATTGCCTTGGGAAACAGCGAGCCAAGATTTTTTAAGCGCATGCCTTAAAAACTTAGAAGACCAGGGGCGTTCTGCTCTGCAAGCACAAGGTTTGACAACGTTACAGATCAAATCGAAGCGAAAATTATTGATACGTTTTAAAGGGACTGATAGCAGTTTGTCGATTGATTTTGCTGATAAGCCGGTTATGTTGGAAGAATTTCAACGATTGTATTTGCAACGTTATGGCTTTTGTTATGAAAATCGAACCTTAGTAGTTGAAACTGCAGTGGTTGAATGTATAGGCAGTGAAGTGCATCCCATTGATGATGCGCGTCTATTATCGCTGGGAGGTTCAGGAGTTTCTATATTACAGACTCGTATGTTTAGTCATGATAAATGGCATGAGACGCCTGTGTATGCTCGAAAAGATTTATTCGTACAACAAAAAATCTTAGGCCCCGCCATTATCATAGAGCCGACATCGACGATTGTGATTGAACCTGATTGGCAAGGTGAGTTGCAAGATAATGGCAATATTCTGTTAAAGCGAAGCTGTCCGTTACAGCAAACGTATGCTTTAGGGACACATGCTGATCCCGTTTTACTGGAAATATTTAACACGTTATTTATGTCAATAGCCGAACAAATGGGGTTTGTGCTACAAAATACAGCGCACTCAATCAATATTAAAGAACGATTAGACTTTTCATGCGCAATTTTTGATGCCGAAGGACAATTAATCGCTAATGCACCTCATATTCCAGTGCATTTAGGTTCAATGGGGGAAAGCGTAACAGCGTTATTGGGTAAATTCCGGGCTAGCTTGCAAGCAGGTGATGTTTATCTTTTAAATTCGCCTTATGCCGGAGGTACGCATTTACCCGATATTACCGTTATTACGCCGGTCTTTAGTAAAGATGCTAGAGAATTGCTGTTTTTTACCGCTTCACGAGGCCATCATGCTGATGTCGGTGGTATTTCACCCGGCTCTATGCCCGCTAATAGCCAGAATATTGAAGAGGAAGGTTTGATCAGTGAGGGCTTAAAAATTATTAGCCGTGGCCATTTTCAGGAAGCCGCATTACTTGATTGGCTTAGTTCAGGTCCTTATCCGGCGCGTAATCCGAAGCAGAATATTGCGGATATACAAGCGCAAGTCGCTGCTAATGAGAAAGGTGCGATAGAATTGCTAAATATGGTAACGACTTATTCATTGAAGGTGGTGCAAGCCTATATGCACTATGTTCAGGATAATGCGGAGGCCTGTGTACGAGCTGTGCTGTCAACGTTGTCTGATGGTGCTTTTGAGTATGAAATGGATGAGGGATCAAAAATTGTGGTTGCAGTGACTATTGATCACAAACAACAGCGGGCACGAATAGATTTTAGCGGGACTACGCCCCAGGTAGTAAATAACTTTAATGCGCCTGCCGCAGTTAGCAAAGCCGCAGTACTTTACGTTTTTAGAACGTTGGTACAGGACAAAATTCCGCTTAATGCCGGTTGTATGAAACCATTGGAAATTATAATACCAGAAGGCTCGTTATTAAATCCTTGTTATCCAGCTGCGGTCGTTGCAGGCAATGTTGAAACCTCACAATATATTGTTGATGCGTTATATGGTGCTTTAGGTGTACTTGCCGGTTCGCAAGGTACGATGAATAACTTTACCTTTGGCAATGATAGCTATCAATATTACGAAACAATTTGTGGTGGCGCTGGTGCCGGTGATGGCTTTACGGGTTGTGATGCCGTGCATACACATATGACTAATTCACGCATTACTGATCCCGAAGTGTTGGAGCTCAATTATCCAGTACTCCTGCAAGAATTTTCAATTCGACAGGAGAGTGGTGGTTCTGGCCACAACCCAGGGGGGAATGGGGTGCTGCGTCGGATTAAATTCTTAGCACCGATGACTGTCGGTATTATATCGAGTCATCGACGATTAGCACCGTTTGGGCTTAAAGGCGGTAAGCCAGGTAAATTGGGATTGAATACCTTTATTCCTACTGAAGGTTATCCTAGGATACTTAATGGTTGTACTGAACTTGATGTGCGTGTAGGGGATGCCGTTCAGATTGAGACACCAGGAGGCGGTGGATTTGGATGGGTTGAGAATCAAACAACAACGAGGTAGCTTAGGCGGAGCGATAATAGAGCAAGCGTAGATAGTGTTTTTGCTTAACACTCTCCATCATTAAACACCTAAAAGACGCTTGAGTTTTTTTTTAAAATAGAAGGTAAAATCAATGAATTTGATTGTTATTTTAATGGTCTTCCTAATGTCTCTCTCACCTTGTTACGCTGAAGATAAAGACCAAGACCAAGACCAAGAAAGCTTACAAACTTATCGCAATGAAATTGATAAGTTGGATGCGCAGTTAATACAAATACTGGGCGAACGAATGAAACAGGTAACGGCTATAGGTCAGTTTAAAGCTAAACATAAATTACCCGTATTACAGACAAAACGATTTGAAGAAATTCTACAAAAAAACATTAAGTTAGGACAAGATGCACAACTCTCCGAAGCGTTTATTAGAGCGCTGATGAGCGCTATTCATGAAGAAAGTTTAGCTAAGGAAGTGTTGCTACAAGAAATAAATGATAGAAATATCCGTCAATAAAAGGGGCTTTAGTATTAGAGGGTGCAATATTAATCGTTGTGGCTCCCTTGTTAGCAAGGTATCCTTAGTCAAATTTTTAGAGGCCTTTAGTAATTTTTTAATAATGGCTTATAGTTAACTCAAAACATCATTGTAATTGAAAGCGTTCCATTAACACTTAGATTGAAAAAGGAAGAGCAGTGGATAAAGCAATAACAAGTAGTGAGCAAACAAAGATTGTACTAATTGTTGACGATACTGCTGATAATTTAGCGGTACTTGGGGCATTATTAAAGCCACTTTACACGGTGCGAATAGCAAAGTCTGGTCCAAGAGCTTTATTAATAGCGGCTCAAGAACCACAGCCAGATCTTATTCTGCTGGATATTATGATGCCCGACATGGATGGTTATGAGGTGATCAAACAGTTAAAAGAGAATCCTGATACACAAGAGATTCCTGTTATTTTTATTACGGCGCTTAATTCGATTCAAGATGAAGCCAAAGGGCTTGATCTTGGAGCCGTGGACTACATATCCAAGCCCATTAGTGCGCCTATTTTACTTTCACGAGTAGCAACTCATCTCGATCTTAAGATCGCTAGAGATATGTTGCGTGATAACAATGCTTGGCTTGAGAAAGAAATTACGCATCGTATAGAGCAATATCACTTGGTTCAAGATATTAGTATGCGTGCTTTGGCAAATTTAGCGGAAGCGCGGGACAATGAAACGGGTAATCATATTATAAGAACTCAAAGCTATGTAAATTCACTGGCTAAAAAATTGGCAACACTGCCAAAGTATTCGCAAGTTCTTACTAAAGAAACCATTGATACCTATACCAAGGCTGCAACCTTACATGACATAGGGAAAGTAGGCATTCCAGACAATGTTTTACTTAAGCCGGGTAAGTTAAGTCCTGAAGAATGGGTAGTCATGAAAACGCATTCTCAAATCGGTGCAGATGCCATTTGGCGTGCTATTAAAAATGAGACAGATATTGAGGCGGTTGATTTTCTTAATGTAGCTATCAAAATTGCCAAGTATCATCACGAAAAATGGGATGGTAGTGGTTATCCTGAGGGTTTAAAAGGCGAGCAAATTCCGTTGCCAGCGCGATTAATGGCGTTGGCTGATGTTTTTGATGCGTTGATTAGTAGGCGTCCTTATAAAGCACCTTTTTCTATTGAGGAAACAAAAGAGTTGATTTTAAAGGGTAAAGGCCAACATTTTGATCCGGAGTTGGTCGACGCATTTGAAGCTGTTTTCGATGATTTTTGTCAGATTGCAAATCAATATACAGATAACATCAACGTTGACCTTGATAGGGCCGCTAGTTATTAAGTTGTAACGAAAATAATGACGAGGAATTATTAAATAATACGTAAAATTATTGATTTTTTTTAACAAAGCGTTAGATTGTAAGTTGAATTTAATTCCAACCAACGAGGTATTATTATGCCAAATCAAAGCGAACTTAATCATAGCAACGAACCGTTAAAATCTTCGGTCGGTATAGAAGATGCGATAGAAAAACCTGCAAATCCATTTAAAGCGATGTTGTTAGCAGTAGGTGGATTAGCGATTGTATTATCCATTTTTGCTTTGTTACCGATGTTTTTTACGTATTTATCAGAAGGTGACATACGCGCGCCATCAGAATTACATCCAACAGATACCGCGGCTAAATTAAGTGGCCAAAACGAAAGTTACGAATCCAAGTCAACCGTAACAGGGTCAAATAAAGCTGACTACAATGAAAAATATCAAAGTAGCCCGAAAAAATTCTCAAATAACTTACCCATGAATTAAGTGCTAGAAATCGATAGGCAAATGACTAAATAGTCACATTGTCACTAAAGCCCACCATTGTGGGCTTGGTCCTGTGGTTTTTTATCTTGGAAGACTATCTGATATCTTGTAGTTTTAATGGATAAGGATTATTTTTCATCACTATAAAAAAGTGTCAATTCATTGAACTTAGCCTCTCCAAGCATATTTTATAAGTTTTTTATTAAGATTAATGGTGGGGTTTTTCAATAAATAGGCAGTAAGGCTAGGCTCTTCTGTCGCCCAGCGTGCGTTTTCTGTCTTTTGCTTAACTACTGTTGAGTTTCCATTTTCAGGTATAATCTGCGTAATTTTAACTCAGGGTGTGAAGACGTATGTCAAAAATCAATAAAGTTGTATTGGCTTATTCTGGAGGTTTGGATACTTCCGTTATTCTTAAATGGTTACAGGATGTTTATCAGTGCGAAGTTGTTACTTTTACGGCTGATTTAGGACAAGGTGAAGAAGTTGAACCTGCTCGTGCAAAAGCTAAAGCAGCGGGTATTAAAGACATTTTTATTGAAGATTTACGTGAAGAATTTGCTCGTGATTATGTTTTTCCAATGTTTCGTGCCAACACAGTGTATGAGGGTGAATACCTTTTAGGAACCTCAATCGCACGTCCCTTAATTGCCAAACGTTTAATTGAAATTGCTAACGAAACAGGCGCAACGGCTATATCTCACGGGGCAACCGGTAAAGGTAATGATCAAGTTCGCTTTGAATTAGGGGCTTATGCGTTGAGACCTGATATACACGTTATTGCGCCATGGCGTGAATGGGATTTAAATTCTAGACAAACTCTGTTGGCTTATGCTGAAAAGCATGGCATTGCAGTGGAAATGAAAAAAGGTAAAACGTCACCCTATTCAATGGATGCCAATCTATTGCATATCTCTTATGAAGGTAGAATCCTTGAAGATCCTTGGGCTGAACCTGAAGAAGATATGTGGCGTTGGACTGTGTCGCCAGAAGCAGCACCTGATCAAGCCACTTATATAGAGTTGACTTATCAACACGGTGATATTGTTGCGATTGATGATGTGCCTTGCACACCTGCTACAGTTCTTGAGCAATTAAATAAAATTGCCGGCGCTAATGGCATCGGGCGTTTAGATATTGTTGAAAATCGTTATGTGGGCATGAAATCACGTGGTTGCTATGAAACGCCTGCAGGTACAATTATGTTAAAAGCGCATCGTGCTATTGAGTCATTAACCTTGGATAGGGAAGTAGCGCATTTAAAAGATGAGTTAATGCCTCGCTATGCTTCTTTGATTTATAACGGTTATTGGTGGAGTCCTGAGCGTAAAATGTTGCAAACCATGATTGATTCCTCACAGGTTTCGGTGAATGGGAAGGTCAGGTTAAAGCTTTATAAAGGTAATGTGATTGTCGTTGGTAGAGCGTCTGATACCGATAGCTTGTTTGACGAAAGTATTGCGACATTTGAAGATGATGGTGGCGCTTATAATCAAAAAGATGCAGAAGGTTTTATCAAATTAAATGCGTTAAGAATGCGTATTGCTGCGGCTAAACAATTACGATAGTCTTAGCCAATAAAAACGCAGGACAAATATTATTATGCTTGTATAATTATGAGCTGGATCGTTTCAAAATAATAATAACAATGTCCTGCTAGGATGCTGATTCAAGACTGGTTTGGGAGGGAGCAAATAATGAGCGAATTAAACGAAAAGAAATCAGAGATTGTTATTCTGCAAAGAATACCCTCTCATCAAGCATTGGTTAAAGTTAATCGATGGTTAATGGCTATGGTTTTTTTCTTGATGACGGTCATTGTGGTTGCTGGCTTTTTTATATTACCCTCTAACGAACTGAGTACTTTTAAAAAAACTGACGCTTCATTAACTGAATTAAATCCTGTTTTGTCTGCTGAAGTAAATACCTTAAAAGGTCAATTTGTTGGCATTGTCAGTGGTTCGATTGAGAGTAAATTGAGGTCGTTGGAAGATAGTATTCGTGTTGGTGCAGTGGCTAACTCATTAGGTACGATAGAAGATTTAAAAAATGAGGTTCAAGTACTGAGATCTTATTCAGAATCTTCTAAAAAGCCGACTGTAGTAACGGATAATCAGCAATTAATACAGGAAGTTTCGCATTTAAAACAACTTGTTTATTTGACGCTAGCTTCTTGTGGATTGATGCTCGCTGCGGCTTGCGGTATTTGGCTAAAAAATCGATATCGCTTGCCTTATAAAGAGACTATTGTGCGATACCTAAACAAGTCATAGTTAGCTTTTATTACGCGCACAAAAAAGCCGCCCCAATCAAAGGTTGGGGCGGCTTTTTTGTGTGTGCCTGTCTTTATGTATTATTTGCTGCTGATATAGGCATATAAAGCATCAACGGCTTGATCTTCACCGTAACCCGCTTTTTCAACGGCTTTATTTTTCATTATTTCGCCGATGGCTACTGGCATGCCGCCTTTACCTTCTTTTAACATTTTTTCAAAGCTTGCTCTGTCTAAAGTACCCGCTTTGATGTTTGCAGTTAATTGTGGGTTTGAAGCGATATCATGACAAGTACCGCAACCACGACCAAAAGCACGTTCATAAATTTTTTGACCGATTTCCAGTTGTTCGTCAGCGACTGCTGCACCGGTTAATGTAATTAAAACTATACCGGCTAATGCGCCTAATGATTTTTTCATAGTGACCTCTTTTGGTGTAAAAAAAGAGAACGTGAGTTCTCTGGGTTGAAAATTGTATTTTCGATAAAATTCAAACTAACAAAGAATAGGGAATTTAACAGAAAAATTCAATCTTTTATTTTGTTTGAGGCGTATTGCCTTTAATTTTTGAGCATTGATAATACGGGTTAATTATCTTTTTTTAAAACGGTACTGATAAGACTTTTTAAAAAGCATAATTATAACGCTGTCAGCTTAGATAAAATAGCCTATGGCCATTCCATTGGCGTTGTATAAAAAATTAAACGGATAGTGCGTGCTGGCCGTTATTAAACCAGTTAAGTTTATCGTGAAGTGTAACGACCGTACCAATAATAATTAAGGTGGGTGGTTTGATATTCATCCCCGCGATAGTTGCTGGCAGTGTTTCCAGTGTGCCGGTAATAACGAGCTGATTAACGGTTGTACCTTTTTGAACTAAGGCAATAGGTAAATCTTTAGGGCTACCATGATCTATTAGTGATTGGCATATTTTTTCTAAACCAACCAAACCCATATAAATAACGATTGTTTGATTGGGCAGAGCGAGTTGCGTCCAGTTTAAGTTTATTGAATTATCTTTTAGATGGCCCGTTATAAAAGTACACGATTGGGCGTGATCTCTATGGGTGAGTGGAATGCCCGCATAGGCAGAGCAACCAGACGCTGCAGTAATACCGGGGACTACCTGAAAACTGATGCCCTGTTGCATTAACGTTTCAATTTCTTCGCCACCACGGCCAAAAATAAAAGGATCGCCCCCTTTTAAACGCACGACCCGTTTGCCCGCCTTAGCTAGATCAGCTAACAAGGTATTGATAGATTCTTGGGGCAGGGTATGTTTATCGCGTTGCTTACCCACATAAATTTTTTCTGAATCTCGACGGGCTAAATCGATAATTTCAGCAGACACTAAATGATCATAAACAATGACATCAGCTTGTTGCATCAAGCGCAACGCGCGAAAAGTTAATAAATCTGGCGCGCCCGGGCCTGCACCGATCAGATAAACTTCACCTGGTGTGATGGTGTCTTTTTGTTGGATAAGCGCTTGCTGTAATTGTTGCTCGGCGCTTTGATCATTGCCGGCAAAAATTAATTCAGCGACCGAACCTTGAAAGATGTTTTCCCAGAAAATGCGTCGTTGCGCCGGTACTTTAATCAGTTTTTTGACCGTGTCTCTATAGCCTTCGGCAAGATGTGCTAGTCGTCCATAAGCTGGCGGTATAATGGTTTCTATCTTAGCTCTTAACAATCGGGCAAGAACGGGCGCAGCCCCGCCAGAACTCACCGCTGCAATAATCGGTGAGCGATCAATAATAGCTGGAAAAATAAACGAACAGAGATCAGGGCTATCAACCACATTAACTAAAATATCTTGCGCTTGTGCGGCGTTAGCCACTTCAGTATTTGTTTGTTTATTATCGGTAGCCGATATGACCAACTTAAAGCCAGTAACATCAGTGGGTGTAAACCGTTTTTGTAAAAGTGTTAACTGACAATCATGTTCAAGATTGGCTACGTGGTGGCTGATGGTTGACGCAATCACCGTGATATTGGCGCCCGCACGGGCTAATAAATCGATTTTACGGGCGGCGATTTCACCTGCGCCAATTACAAGGCACTTTTGGTCTTTAAGTTTTATAAAAACGGGGAAATAATCCATTTTGTTGCGATAATTCTTAGATTCATTAGGGAATGGTATTATAAGCAATCTAAAGATGAGAGAGTAATTAAAACCATGATTGAGTTTAGTCAAGAAGTTGATGCAAGCGGTTTGCTGTGTCCCTTGCCGTTATTACGATTAAAAAAGATGTTAGTCGCTATGGACAGTGGCGAAGTGGTTAAAGTTATCGCAACTGATCCTGCTGCACATTTGGATTTTGGCGTTTATACTAACCAATCAGGGCATCAGATCATTGAGTTGATAAAACAGGATGATAAACAGATTTTTTATATCAAAAAGAAATGATCAAGTTAAAGCAAGCGCGAGAAAAGGGTTAGCCATGCTAACAATGTCGCCGTCTAGCTTTAAGTAACAGTTAATAACTATAACCCATTAAAAACCCATGTCTACAAACGAAACACACCTTTCTGCAAATTTTATTCGTCAGATTATTACTCATGATCTTAAAGAAAACAAAAATCAAGGCAGGGTCGCTACGCGCTTTCCGCCAGAACCTAATGGTTATTTACACATAGGTCATGCCAAGTCGATTTGTTTAAATTTTGGTATAGCGGCTGAATTTAAGGGTAGCTGTAATTTACGTTTTGATGATACCAATCCAGAAAAAGAAAATATCGAATACATGCAATCGATCGAAAGAGATGTGCAATGGCTCGGTTTTGAATGGGCTGAATTGCATCATGCGTCCGATTATTTTGAACAACTTTATAGTTATGCCGTTCAACTGATAGAACAAGGCGTTGCTTATGTTGATAGCCTCTCAGCGGAACAAATTAGAGTTTACCGTGGCACGTTAACCGAGCCAGGCAAAGAAAGTCCAGACCGGTCGCGTTCTATTGCCGATAATTTGGATTTATTTCAGCGTATGCGTGCAGGTGAATTTGCCGATGGCCAGTTTGTACTTCGCGCCAAAATTGACATGGCCTCGCCCAACATCAATATGCGTGATCCTGCGATTTATCGAATTCGTCGGGTTCATCATCATCGAACAGGCGATGCATGGTGTATTTATCCCATGTACGATTACACCCATTGTATTTCTGATGCGATTGAAGGCATTACTCACTCATTGTGTACTTTAGAGTTTGAAGATCACCGCCCCCTTTATGATTGGGTGCTGGATCAATTGCAAACGGCTAGCCATCCTCAGCAAATTGAATTTGCCAGATTACAGTTGGAATATACCATCGTCAGTAAACGCAAACTCAATCAGCTAGTGACAGAAAACCATGTTAATGGCTGGGATGATCCGCGTATGCCGACTATTGCAGGCCTGCGACGTGCTGGCTTTACACCCAAAGCGATACGCGATTTTTGTGAACGCATTGGCGTGACTAAGCAAAATTCTTGGATAGAAATGGGCGTGCTGGAATATTGTATACGCGAAGATTTAAATGAAAATGCGCTGCGAGCTATGGCCGTATTGAAACCTTTGCGTGTCGTGATAGAAAATTATCCTGAAGGCCAAGTCGAGCAACTGGAAATAAGTAATCATCCCCAAAAAATAGAGCTAGGTAAGCGCAACGTGCCTTTTGACCGAGTTATTTTAATTGAGCAGGACGATTTTGCTGAAATACCACCGCCAAAATTTAAACGATTACTGATGGGTGAAGAAGTGCGTCTTCGCGGGTCTTATGTTATTAAATGTAATGAGATCATTAAAAATGCGGAAGGTGATATTATCGAATTACGCTGCACTTATGACCCTGACACACTGGGTAAAAATCCAGAAGGGCGTAAAGTAAAAGGCGTGATACATTGGGTTTCTGAGCAACATTCCTATCCCGCCGAAGTGCGCCTTTACGATCGCTTGTTTAACGTAGCTAGCCCTGATAACGAAGAAAACTTCTTAGACGCCATTAACACCGACTCACTCGAAGTGCTTGAAGGCTGTCGAGTAGAAGCAAGCCTGGCAAAGGCGCAAGCAGACAGTGGATATCAGTTTGAAAGAACGGGTTATTTTTGCCTTGATGCCATCGATAGCCATAACGGAAAACTGGTTTTTAATCGTACAGTGACCTTGCGGGAAGGCGGCTGGTAAAGTCAGCCTAAGATTTGCCTCTTAAACGCTAAAATAAAAAGGCACTATTTTTATTTAACTATAAAATATGTCGCCATTATTGACTATAACTTCGGAAAGAATATGAACCAACAAGACAGCATTAAACTCGTAGAAAGCTATTATGCCGCTTTTAATGGCGGTGATATGGACGCGTTTTTAAACTTACTAACCGACGATGTTATCCATGATATTAATCAAGGTAAACGAGAAGTAGGTAAAGAAGCTTTTACGCAATTTATGGCCTGCATGAATTTCAACTACAAAGAACAACTGGTTGACATGGTCGTAATGGCTACAGCAGACGGTAAACGTGCGGCTGCAGAATTTATAGTGTTGGGTGAATATATTAAATCTGACGAGGGTTTGCCTGCCGCTAACGGACAAAAGTATCGATTACCTGCAGGGGCTTTTTTTGAAATAAGAGATCATAAAGTCGCGCGCATAACCAATTATTACAACTTACAAGATTGGATTGCACAGGTTAGTCATTAAATTAAATCGCTAGGGAATCGTTCTTAACGTAAGTGCGGACGATTTCTTCTACCTTTGCTCGTAAACCTTAGGTTTAGAGCGGATGAAGACGTTGTTCTTTTTCCACCCATTTAACGTAAGGTTTTCCCAAGCGGGACGGGGTTTGTAACCCCTTAACGTTTAAGGTTTCGAAAGTTATTGAAGTATTCAAACGTTTCAGTCGGGGTTGCAAACCCCGACCGGCATACACATACTTAAAAAACCAAAAATGGCTCTTTCGTAAGTTATTTAGGAAATAAAGTTATACACAAAATTTTTGAATAACTATGTTTAGAAGAACTGTACTCACAATTAAATTGAATCAATTATGTATAATAAAATTTTGACGATAATTTTTTTATTTAGTGCGCTAAATGGATGCGCAAAAAATTATCAAAAAGTTTCGGATGATAGAAATCAGCTTATACAAGTTGCGGCTCAACAAATAGATGCCTCAGTTGCTGATTGCACAAAGAAAAGAGAACAAAACGTAAATTTGAATCCGTTACATGGTCTATTGTTTAATATTGATGGGAGTCAGCCATTAGCAATGCTTAATAACAATAATTACCTTGACAACTCAAAAAAACCGCTTTAGAAGAATTAGATAGAACGAATGAGCAGTGTAAAAAAAATATGGTGGATACTCTAAATAGAAATCCGATCATTCCATATGAATTAAGGTCAATTATATTATCAATTTTTGAATCAGGGAAAATTGATAGGTCTGACTTATGGGCAAAAAAAATAACAATTGCTGAATACATTAAAAAACGAGGTGAGGCATTTAATAAAATGGATACTGATTATGCCATTGCGGCTAAAAAAGTTGATGAACAATTCTATGCTGGATTGAATAATGCTCAAGCCATAGACCAAGCAAACTCTATAGCTTCGCAGAAATTGTATCAATCACAACAGCAAATAAACCTTCAACAACAGCAAATTCAACAGCAACAAAATAAAAACTTATACGTCCCTTTGCAAAATAATACAACACATTGCAGGTCTTACATGATAGGTAATCAGATGAATACAGATTGCCAATAGTAATAATTAAGGTTGATGAAATTAAAGATTTAGTTATTGAGTTTACTAGTAAGCTTTTCAGCGGGGATTGATATTCTTGTGCTGATATATGCTTATCGAATGACTCAACACCTTCAGGTTCTGGTGCAATCTTACTATGATCAATTATGGCTTGAGCAGTTGTTTTAGTGAGTGCTACCGATGAGATTTGATCAAACCAGTGTTTGAATATATCACCACCCACACGAAATGCACTATCAATAGCCGCTACCGAGGGATCAGTGCTTTCGAAAGCACTATGGCGCCATCTAATGGTACCTTTTTCATCATCACAAGTTATTGCACCCCACGTACTAAAATTGTTGATGTGATTGAATAAAAGCTTACATTCATCAAGTTTGTTCGGCAATGCTTTAAAAGGTGCGTAAAGATACACTGTCAACGTGTTAGTCTTCTCATAGGTTTCAACCCAAACCTTGAAAGGCTGCTTAATAAATTTTATTAACTCTATCTTTTCAGTTTACTGATTGACTTATAAGAGGTGCTGAGGTTACAAAATCAAGTAATAAAGGTACCTAGATAGAACATTATTACTTGGCGTTAAGAGGATGATCTGTGAAATTTGTTGTCCCGAAGTGTGACTTAACTTTTGAAATATCTGAGGATTGGTGGGTATTAGCTGGTATGGTTGGTTATACAACCGAATTACAACACTACAACACTAATTCAACATACAAAGAAATATCATCGATTCAAGAAATAATTCCACCTTTGCGCAAAGGTGGAATTATCTGGTTTCGAGATAGAGATACCGTCATTGAATTACTACAAGGTATGCGGAATAATGAAAAAATACCACCCATCGAGGTAAGTTGTGAACAAAAAAAGCTTAAGGTACATGATGGTTTTCATCGATTCTATTTAAGCATTGCTTTAGGATACACCAACATACCTATTAAAGAAGCATTTGACTTTGAAACATTCTTTGCGAATGAAAACTAGAGGTAAATATTGGGAGTCATAATAACCTAAATGATAACTTGAAAAAACACAATCCAAAGGTTACTTATACGACATGATTAGCCACTTAGGAGAAATTATTCAGTCTGGAAAAAAAGGGGTCTGCCCCCTTTTTTTCTTTGGGTGAGGCAAAGAATAAACAGTGGAACAGATGATTGAATGCGGCGCTTATCTGGAAGCTTAGGAGTTGAAAAAGAGTAATTGCGTACGATAATAAGTACAGCTAGAATTCGAGTAAATTAACTTGGTAGGACAAACAACATGGATACAATCGATTATTCAACATTTCGCAGTAACCTTGCTAGTGTCCTTGATAAAGTTAATGATGATCATTTGCCGGTTTTGGTTACTCGACAAAATGGTAAACCGGTAGTTATTCTTTCGTTGGAGGCTTATAACTCCTATGAGGAAACCGTTTATTTAATGGCCAGTCCTGCTAATGCTCGACGTCTTAATCAAGCTATTGCTGATGTCGAAGTCGGTAATGTCATCCAGCATGAGATGCTTGAAGAATGATTCTGGCTTGGGCAGAACACGCTCGTAATACTTGAGCTTAAGACGGGTGAAGACGTTGTTCTTTTTCCACCCATTTGGCTTAAGGTTTTGTAGCAGTCACCAAGGCATTAACGGTTATGCGATGGCTAAGCTGTATGTCGGTAAAACCGCAGACTTTTAATTGGTCTAGGGCACTATTTTCTCGCATCACATGATCTTGTGATTCATCATTAAATAAATGAACCAGCCATTGTTCCAGTAGATCATTTCTATTCATCGGCGTTAGCACGTTGAAGTAGTCACTAATCTCTTCCTGAACGGCTCGGGTGTGCTG
>CAMDWT010000032.1 GCA_945877505.1 Crenothrix polyspora | reverse complement strand
CACACAAATCAAGCGTTTGTCGTGACTGCCAAACAATCGCATTATAAATAGGTTGCCCACTGTTCTTGTCCCACACAACCGTTGTTTCACGTTGATTGGTAATCCCAATAGCTGCAATTTCATCAGCTGAATAGAGACTTAACATGTCGTTAACAACCGTTTCAACAGATTGCCAAATCTCAATGGCGTCATGCTCTACCCAGCCGGGGAAAGGAAAATACTGCGTGAATTCTTTTTGTGAAATATGAACAACAGCTCCCGCTTTATTAAAAAGTATAGCTCTTGTACTCGTAGTGCCTTGATCGATTGCCAGAATATATTTTTTTATCATAATCTTATTTAATAGAACGATGTTCAGTTACGACAGCAATAATTATTATCAATACTATAAGAGGAGCGACCACATAAAGTAGTGGATAAACTTCATGCTTGAACATCGCCTTGTATGTCAGCGCGCCTAAAGACCCCCCTAAAATTGGCCCTACTACAGGTATCCATGAATACCACCAATCCGAACTGCCTTTTCCACTAATAGGTAACATAAAATGCGCTATACGCGGACCCAAATCCCTCGCAGGATTGATCGCGTACCCTGTAGTACCGCCTAATGATAAGCCAATAGCAACAACCAACCCACCAACCACTAATGGATTCAAGCCTTCTGAAAATTTATTGGCGCCTACCGCTAAAATACCAAACAACAACATAAATGTTCCGATAATTTCACTGAGTAAATTTGCCCACTTACTGCGAATTGCAGGTACTGTCGAAAAAACCGCTAATTGTTTAACAGGATCTTTCGTCGCTTTCCAATGGGGTAAATAATGTAACCATACGATAACTGCCCCCATAAAGGCGCCTAACAGTTGTGCCAAAATATAGAATGGCACTTTATTCCATTCAAAATCACCAACGCTTGCCAAGGCAATAGTCACCGCAGGATTAAGATGGGCGCCACTGAAATTTGCTGAAGCATAAATTGCGAAGACAACACCCAATCCCCAACCGCTTGCAATAACCATCCACCCGCCATTTTCTGCTTTAGTCTCTTTTAAGACAACACCCGCGACCACGCCCCCACCAAAAACAATCAACAACAGAGTGCCTATAAATTCTCCTAAAAATGACATCATAACTTTTATTACCCGCACTCTTTCCAGTTAGTCTAAATAATACCATCATGGACAAACAAACCTAAATCCCTTTATCTCTACCATATTAGCAAGCGAGGATCATCATATTATCCATAATTACCATAGTTTTTTAAGTCTTAATAGTGACAGAACCTTAATAGTCAGGTATAAAAACAAGCATTCTCTGAAAGGACTCGCCATGTTTACTCTTATTTATGTCAGCTCAGCTTTTAAAAAATTAAATCACAATGAGCTCTTAGAAATGCTGGATATTTCTGTTAAAAACAATCTAGAAAGGGCTGTAACGGGGTTTTTAATTTATTCGGGTGGAAACTTTATCCAAGCTCTTGAGGGTAATGAATCCGATGTTGAATTTATCTTTAGTAAAATTCTAAACGACAAAAGACACCATGATATATTTGTTTTGGACCGCTCCGCTATTGAACATCGAAACTTCGAGGACTGGTCTATGAATTTTAAAATATTAAATGATGATGAGACTAGGCGCCTCAATGGGTATGCGCCCATTTCAAAACTAAACACACTCACTGGAAATGGTGTCGCACTGAAGTTGTTACTGGGCTTTGACGAAAACAATAGAGCTTAAACAGTCGATTTAGAAAAAAAACCAGAAGCCCGTTCAATTTCACTTTCTTACGGACATAAAAAAGCCCTACACAAAAGGCAGGGCTTTAATTGTCCTAAGGGCAAGTATCAAATTACTGACCTAATAATAAGGACTAGCTATTACAATCGACTGAATCACAAAAGGATCAGATCTTTATTTTTAAAATGGCGCGCCCGGAGAGATTCGAACTCCCGACCAATCGGTTCGAAGCCGATTACTCTATCCAGCTGAGCTACGGGCGCTTAATTCGAAATACCACAAGGTTGTAAATAGTAACGTTAACACGTCTTTACTTGTACAACTCACAACAGAACGCTCATGATATCAGTTTTTAATCGAAATAAAATCTAAAAACATAATTAATTTCTTAGCTTGAGACTTAAGCTATCGCATTATTGATCTATTTGTGAGCTAATCGGCCTCATACGCAAGTTCAAGGATCTCCTTTACCTTACTTAATCGCCTCTTCTTTAACACACCCAATACGCTAATCTAATTATATAAAACGAGCTACAAAACTGCCTCCTAAAAACATAGTCGCCAGCTTTACTGCATCTCTAGTTGCACCACAATCACGACAGCGCCAATCTTCTGTTAGATCATCGACTTGATGCCATGAACTGTTCAATAATCCTGGATTAAAACGATAATAACAGGCCGTACAAGTTAACGTCTCTGCACCACTAATAACTGGCTGAACAGGTGTATCAAAAGAGGCACCAACTACCACTGAATCACCTTCACGAAGCAACCCACCTTCAACGACAGATAGATAAACACCCAAGTCCTTATGTCCAAACGCGGCTCGTAACTTTCCAGGAATATTACGATCACGCACCCCCGTGACGGGATTCACATTCGTTGCCGCACAACGGCCATTACGTTGCATAACTCTTGCGGAGAGAGACCCGAGCTGTATAGCCTTACCCAGCCATTCGAGTTCGCTGAACGGCTGGGCCTCATCAATATAAACATTTGCACGAAAACGAAGTGGGTCCAATTCTTCACCCCATTCTTGCTCCAACTGACGAAGGCTTGCCAAATTAATAAGTGATATGTATTTGGGTGCTTTATCGCAAAAATGATGATCTTTAGCTTCGAGCAATCTCGGCTTACTCGTCAATTGCTGTGGCATAAATTCGTAAAAAAAAGCTTCTAATGCTTCTCGCCCTCTGCTTTCGTCGAGCTTGAAGGTTATACTACTACCGTCAGATTGCTTGATTTGCAGCGATTTATGCTGTTCATCATAATGCGTACTAAGCGTTGCAAGCTGCTCATGTAACATCAACATGATAAAGTTCGCTTTCGCTATCCATTTTGGTGCGGCCGGATCGAAGCTTACGTCAGTACGCAATAAAGCGTATTGTCGATCAACAGGAAACCCTTCATTAGCTTTTATTTCCACTGCATCAATGCGCTCCGGACTAAGTCCCTTGATGGGGTATCGATAAAGATTAGCAATATGCATAATGAACTCCTTTAATGATAAAAACCCTACCGTTTTATCATAATATTAATTCAAATAGCCCTAAAGTTCATATAGAGATCTTTTATGGCAAAATAACAGCATCCTCTAAATGCATTGGCACCTTCAACATCGACGTCTTACCCACCATAATATCGACTGCTTTTAGTAATCGCTTAAAGACAGGCTGTTGAAGATAAGTAATATTATGTTTCTTACATAAAGCCATTACTTTTGGCTGCACTTTTTGATATTGACTTAATGGCATATCCGGCCACAAATGATGTTCTATTTGATAATTTAACCAGCCGTAAAAAAAGTCATTTAAATTGGATCCCGTCGGATAATTCACTGAGCCTAAAATCTGACGAAGATAAAACTCACCTTTTCCTTTGGCTTTTTCATCAAACATCATTACATCATCACCGGCATGGTTGGGTATCATCACCAAAAAACTGTGCATATTAGTGAAAATTTCCGCCAGAATTGAATTAATTAATACACTAATGACTGCAAAACTACCCAATGGGAAAAACAACAACGGTAACAATACAAAGCGATAGAGCGTATAAGGTAAAATACTATGTAACCATAACCCTCTACCTTGTTCGGTAAATAAACTCCAAGCCCCTAAGCGCGTCATCACTGGCGCAGGTTCACCCTGTTGCCGAGCAGAATCCAAGCACAATTCTTTATGGGTTCTGGGTGTGTAATAGACTATCTTCCAAATACCGGAAAAAAGTGCCACTATCAAATATCGTTGCCACATAGGCAAGTTTGATTGCCTTAACCATTCCATGTTGTGCTGTGCATTGTTGGGGTCATTTTTCTCACCCAAACTGTAATGGTGTAGTTTGTCATGTTCATGGTGCCAACCAGCCGGTGTCATCCAGTCCGGCCAATCTAGAAAGCGTCGCCAACCTTGGGCAAACTTCTTGCTGGTATAATTGTCATTTACACCTGGAACTTTATTGTAAGCTCTATGAACAATAGGATGTCCTACTTGTGTCCAGCGGGTGAAGCTACCTTGACTGATTAATAGTGCAGAAATAGGATTGGGGAAAATCCAAGCCGTCGCATACCCTAAAATGGAACAAATTTTTCCCCAGCGCTCCATCTTTATTAAATGCTCAAAATCGTCAGTACCTATATTGGCTAATGCTTGCTGATGAATTTTGTTAATATCTTTAGCTAATTGATTACGATCTACTGATTGATAACTGTGTAAACTCAAAACGTGTTGCCTTTTTAAATACAATGAAGGGGGGGGAATGAAAAACTTCGCTACCGCTATGAAGTTTTGAAAAAGAAAGGCGTTATAGTAAAGCCTGTTTAAGTCGCCTCTACATTGCCGGCTTTCAGAGCCTTATTAGCTTATATTATAGGTTCATTCGGGACTCAATGACATCTTCATTGATGCACCGGTGAAAGATTGAACCACTATCCATATCACCACAAATGCAATCACACATAGTATTATTTTAATGTTTTTTGATCTTTCGCCATCGTCTTTGTTTGACATAATAACCTCTAAATTACGCTTTCAATAGTCACAAATGAGCCACTGAAAGCGGATCATTATAAAATTGCCCCTCTATTTACAACTCATGCTCCTCAAGTAAAAAAACAGGACCTATAAAATTAAAACACTCATTACCGCATCAAGTCACTCAGTGCTTAATACCCTTTATAATCCTTAGCCATCTCTTTCGTGATCACCGCGATACCCGTATCAATACGCTTTGGCATATTAATACCCATCGTTGCTTGCCACAAGGCTAACACTGTCCAGTACCCCTGCATTCTTGGCTTAGTAGATGTTGAAGATTCTACGACACCTTCTTTAATGAGTTCTACCAACTCAGGTAGATCATCCGAACCAACCGACAGCACTTTACTCACTTTACCTGTTTCTTTAATAGCCTGACCGACCCCAATAGGACCTGCTGCATCACAAGACACCCAGCCTTTCAGCTTTGGATGTGCCTGCATAATTTTAATCGCCTGAGATTTCGCTGTTTCAACTTCGTCGTTATCAACCCCTTTAGCAACTACTTTAATATGGGGGTACTTCTTAAAGACTTCGTTATGGCAGCGCGCACGAATCATGTGATTCGGTGCGGTAGGTACGCCCATCATAATAGCGACTTCTCCTTTACCACCCACCAGCTTAACCAATTTCTCTGAGGCCATTTTGGCTTGCTCGCAAAAATCATTACCAACACTTGTAAGCTCCATTCCAAGTGGTGGAACAGAGTCAAAAATAGTCACTTTAATGCCCTGCTTTAAAGCGCCATCAAGTACTGTGCGATCGGCATTCTCATCAAGTAAATCTATCGAAATCCCATCTGGCCGACTCGCGATAACGCTTTCCATGATTTTATTTTGTTCCAAGACATCCGCTTTATTGGGTGGGCGGTATTCGATAACAAACTTGGATCCCGTCCATTCCTCAAGCATTTTTGCGGCTGATTTTGCACCCTCATGAACCTGCTCGAACCAGGGATTGGAGTCTTTCGGTACAAGCACAAAACGATAGGTCGCTTTTTTCTCTGCAAAACTAATCGATGGAATCAAAAAATTGATTGCCAATACAATCGTCATTATTTTTTTCATGTTATTTCTAGTCTAAATAAGGTGTTGTTTATAACGTTATTCTAATTAAATGACTTACGCCATTCAGACAAGAATTTATCAATTCATTGGTTATCCGCAAATAAAATAAGCGGCTGTTTTTTTAGCAAAAAAGTTACTATGGGTTTTGTGTAGGCACCGTCGAAGCATGACCACTAACACATTGCCACTTTCCTTTATTAAGTACCCAGACATTGGTAAATCGAGCCCCTCTTTCAAAAGCCTTTCCGTCTTTATCTTGCCCTACCTCTTTAAAATCACCAATATCAACAGCAACTGTTCCACCTCCGTATACACGAACATCTATTGAGCTCGACACAGAAGACGTCAGTTTTTCAGTACTATTTTTTATATCAGCAATTCCCTCTACCTTATTGAAGCGTTTACCAGAGGGTTCGACATAAATAAAATCTGACGCCCAAATCCGCTCAAAAACGGAGATATTGCCCTCAAGTAGGGCTTTAGACCATTCTCCAGATAAGCTTTTTATTATAGCCGTGATATTTTCTTCCTGTGCCTTGCTTACACTAGTCGTAGTCGTTTTAGAAAAAGCTTCAGGCACGATCACTACCGTGATTGTTAATAGCACAATAACTCGCAATGTTGACAATAAATAAACCATAAGAATTATCTCCTTTATGGCTAGCGATTGCTCATCGCCAGCAGTTTTCTATCAAAATATCAGCGTTTATGGCCAACGTTAAAATGATCATGGCATAGCACTCTAAGAAATACAACCATAACTTTCTTCATGAAAATCAAACGGAACCCAATGGTAAAGAAGATTCATTAGCTGTCGACACCGGAAAAAATCACTCGGCATAATAAACGCAAAAAAAGGGTCACTGTTCATTATTCAAAGAAGAATAAGTCGTTAAATTACTCACCATTAGCTTCACCAAAAGCTATTAATTCTTAAAAAGATTATCCTTGCTCAGTGCCGTGGCAAAATGATAGCATCCATTTAAGACAATTTATTTCAAAAATAATAGTATGTTCAAGGAACATAGACAAGGCGATGACTAACGACGACAAACCACTTGCAGAACAATTGACAGGAAATGATGGCTTAATAATTCCAGATCAAGCTGCTGATAAAATCCTTTTAGAAGGCAAATCATCTCTCTCTAATTTAGCCCATAAAGTTGGAGAGATGGAGAGAAAACTGGTTAATCAATCGGCCCGTTTACCCATGGAAATGAAAACCTTAGCGTCCAATGCCTTGGATTATGCCAAACATCCAAGTCGCTACGCTCAATTAGGCGCAAGTTTGGCCGAAGGTTTGGCAGGGCAAAGTTTGGGTGGGGCGCTAGGTGCCAGCGTAGGCACTGTTTTTGGGCCTGGAGGAACGGTGATCGGCGCTGAATTAGGCAGCATCGTCGGTGAAGTTTTAGGCGCCCGTCACGGCAGAAAAATCGCAAAAAAGTTTGTCCTTCAACCTGAAATTAAGCACCCCTTAAAAGAAGATTTACAAAAAGAAGGTACTGGAAAAGTCGGTGGTCATGCTGGAAAAATGATTGGAGGCCTGATCGGTGACGCCTTATTTGATCAAGCGGGTAGTGATATCGGTGAGGTAATAGGCGATAAGATAGGCTATTTAGCCGGAAATATCGCCTTTAAACATAGGGGCGCAACGCCTATCAAAACGACTATTGAAACTTCTTCAGAAAAGCCATCACCTCTAAAGTCTGATGATGCTTAAAAGCACCCCTCATTAGTCTTTATCTGAATAGAGTCTTTTAAACTTACTCTGGCTAACTCGCTCATTCATACCAATAAATTTCGTCTATATCTGTTATCTCATCTTTCAACACATCCAGATCTTTAATTCTGCCAGTTTTCATATCATAAACCCAACCATGTATATTCAAATGGCGTTCCTTCCAAGCTTTTTGGACTATCGATGTTTTCGTTAAATTATGTACTTGTTCAATAACATTAAATTCCACCAATTTATCAGCGCGATGATTTAAATCTTCAATTAAGTCTAACGCTACTTTGTGTTTAATATAGCTATCTTTAATATTTAAAAGCCATTTATTAACCAACCCATGATTTTTTTTAGTCATCGCGGCCAACACCCCACCACAACCATAATGACCACAAACAATGATATGTTTTACCTTTAAAACTTCAACTGCGTATTGCAAGACGCTCATTACATTTAAATCGGTATGAACAACCATATTAGCAATATTTCTTTGCTCAAAAATCATGCCCTTTTTAGTTTTACAAATTTCATGGGGAGGTACTCGACTGTCAGAACACCCAATCCATAAAAATTCAGGGTGTTGGCCTTCAGCATGCTTAATAAAATAATTAGGGTTTTTAGCTAATTTTTCTTTAACCCACTCTTCATTATTAATAAGCAGTTGTTTGTATTCAGCTTCTTGATTACCAAACATAATAGATTTGTACTTTTAATTAAAAATAGCTTGAAGTATAAAGGATAGCATCGTTAGCTTGTGTAAATAAGTTAGGACACCCTATTGCGATGGCCCCACTTTATTCCCATAAGTCACGGCAAGATAAGCGGCTATTGCCTTTGCCTCGTTATCGCTCATCACTGCACCAAACGCGTGTTGCATTTTACTTACTTCAGCCAACCATTGTTTTTCTTGCATGTCAGACGGTTGATATTCGATGTAATCTGCTGAATGACAGATAAGACAATTCTGTACGGCTAAATGATATCCCGGCATATTTGACACCCTAAGCCGAGTGGTTTCAGCGGGTAATTTAATCGTCAGTGTTTCAGCAAAAACTAATGACGAAGCACTTAAAAAAATAACACCCACGACCTTTTGTATTCCCGTTAAATATTTCATAGCAACACCTATACGACAATCACAGAAATTGTTTCAACAGCATGACGTGCATAACCGCTAGTATTCCATGAACTTACGCTAGGCTGTTGTTCACCTAGGCGATTACGAGCACGAACTTGGAGCGCTACAACGCCCTTTTCTTTGGGCGTCCAGTTAACTTGCCACCCTTGAAATGAGTATTTTCCTACGGTTTTGTCTAAGGATGAAGCTTGCCAATGCTGACCACCGTCGTCAGATATTTCTACCGCCGAAATATAACCACCACCATCAAAAGCAATGCCGCGCAACAAAATTGCTTTGCCTTGCTGTACTTCCGCGCCACCCTGCAAACTGGTAATGAAGGAACGAATTTTAAGCGAGCCAATGGGTTTGGTTTTATCCGCTACGTTACCAGGTACCACACATAAACAATCATTATCAGGCAAGCGGTATGCCGTTTTCATAAAAAACCCATCAAAATCGTGGTCAATTACCTCAATTTCACTGAGATGCTTAATCCAGTATGTACCAAAATAGCCAGGCACAATAAGTTTAATTGGATAACCATTAAGAAAAGGAATATCAGATCCGTTCATTGCCCAAGCAATCAGTGGCTCGCCGCTAAGCGCATGATCAATATCCAGTGCTTTAACAAAATTAGGCGTTCCGGGAAGTACTGCATTATCCAAACCACGAAAGGTTACTTGCTTGGCACCCACTTTAATACCTGCTTTTTGAAGCACCGTTTTAAGTGGAATACCCGTCCACTGTGCATTCCCCATCGAACCATTACCTAATTGCGCTCCGAAAACGCGAGGCAAAGAAAAACCTCGACTATTGCCAGCGCATTGATTAACCGCAATTACATCCACTGGCTCACCGAGTTTTTTTAGCTCTTCAATACTCAGTGATAACGCTTTGTTAACCAGCCCCCCTATTTTTAGACGGTATGTTTCAGCATTAATCGAGGTTGGGATATTCGCTAAATGATAACGAACAAAAAAAGCATCGTTAGGTGTAATGAGTCCTTCATTAAAGGTTGAAAAAGGGGTTTCTAAATGCGGTGGCCGAGCTGTAATCAGCATCAACGGACGTTTCTGCGGATAAGTTACAAGCTGTCTTGTCCCGTTACCAAAATTAAGCGTTTCAACGGCAGCCTTGCTACGCAAAGGAGCTAAACTTAAGCCTGCGGCTATGGCACCCAACCCTTTAAGGAACTTCCGTCGATTTAATATAGGCTTTTCATCATTTAACTTCATAAAATTCTCCTTACACTTTAAGCTGCCTTTACCATAAACACATCAAAACCGAGCACAACAAACCACAGCAGAAGCCTTAATAAATAAACAGCTGTGTAAAAAAACGTCTTATATCAATTGATGATTGCTTTTTCGCTTTTGTTTAAGTGTACTTGTAAAATTGAATATCGAAAATAATCAAACACCCTGACAGTTTCTGACGGCTCTTGTGAAAAGTAAAGTTTTTTTATTAATCGTTCACAGCTTTTTAATCCACCCTGAATTTATTCAACCTACCGCATCCAGTTCAATATTCAGCCGCCTACGCTAATAAACAAATAACAACCCAAATCAACACCTTTATTATCTTTATATCTATTTAATTTCTGATCTTACAAATTAAAAATACAACTACAAAGCAGACGACGCTCGCTTAACAATTGTTAACATTCTCGGCTTATTTTCTTTGCTAAAATCAAATTCTAGTTGTTAGCGCCATAACTAATTATCCATAGCACCATTAGAGAGCGAGTGCATTTATCTAATAAGTGAATACAACGCTTTAACGCCTACTATTACTATGAATTACAGCAATAAACCATGACTAAAAACCATTAGGTCGACTACATTTTTTTAAAAATAAGACAGGAAAGTCTAAGGTTAACGACTGGATAACAAAGAATATTACGACATTCTTTTCGTGAGTAGGGTTTTTAACATGCGTTATAGCAGATAGTCGTTCAACGGCTTAAAAACTTGAAATTCAAGTGGAGATAATTTCAATGTTAAAACTGATTTTTATCAAGATAGTGTCAGTTGCCTGTTTCTTTTATACAGTAAATGCCACCGCCAATTCTCTTGAGATATTGCCTACTATTGTAAAAAACTTTTACAGTGATTACGTGTCAACTCAAACGTTGCAAATGGGCTTTGATCATTGGTTTGGACCAAGTCAATCCCTAAACAATCCATTATTAAATACTACATTATCTGGAGATTACAGCCCAATAACGCCATGGTTTAAATACGCAGGTACCATTCGTCCTTTTTATGACGGTCCTTTTTATGATGAAGAATCGAATATAACCCTCAATATGAGAGCTAATCTTGATGATGGTTTTATATTAGATCGCTTGGATTATGACTATCCGATTAGTGACTCACTAGGCTTTAGATTCGGCCTTGTTAACATGAAAATGAATGTTTGTAGCCTCTATGAGGTCGATAATCCTTGGATTATGGATCCCTCGAACTCATGCCGCATTACTTACACCAGCATATATAGATCTTCCAATTCCAGTCCTGGCGCCCAAATTTATCTTAATACTTTCTATGATGAGTGGTCTATTGCCTATCAATTCGGTTACTACAAACCAAACTTGTTAAATTATGACCCCTCAGAATATGGCTACCAATATCTCATATCCTCATACAATGCCCAAGGCGGCATCCCCACTAAAACCGATCAAAATGATAAGTATGGGGTGAATTTTCAGCTATTCAATCCGTTATATGATCTCGATTTTCGTGTCGGCTATCTTTTTGCAAACGCAACAGCAAAAACCAGTAATTATTATGCGGATATAAATGCGAATACTTATCTACTAACGTCACCCAATGTTGATAAAAACACTTATCATCTTATTTCCTCATCTCTAAGGTATTACATTTTTGACTTGGGTAAACTTACTCTAACTTACAATTTTTATTTAGGTTCCGCCTATACATCCAATCAACTTTTTGCTGAATCACTTACCCCTTATTTAGCGGGTGGAAACACGAATACTAAAGTACAAAATTATGGCGCTGAAGTTAGCTTTCCTTTAGGCAACCTCAATCAAGTTGCCCTATATTTGGGTTACACCGCTTTAAATTCATATGATTCTATGACTTCGTACACGCATAATAATAGAAAAACAATTGCAACAAGCTACCGATCTGATTATGACAATGGTCTTTATTACATTGCTCAAGCTATGCTAGGTTATATGGATGCAAAAGCTATATCCAATAACACAATGAGCTCTGAAGTAGTATTTGGCCTACGACTTGGTTATCAGTATTAATTGAAATAAAATTATGTCAAAAATTATACTTTTTTTACTACTTTTATCTTCACTTAAGGCTTCCGCAGAAGAGATACCTTGGTATTATGATAATCCTGAAACAGCACAAAAAGCGTCTATTAATGCCAAAAATCTTGTAATAAAAGTCTCTAAAACTCCTATTATCATTGCTGTAATTGATAGCGGTGTTAATTCAGATCATCCCAGTTTAAAAGGCAAAGTTGTTGGTGGATACGACATGGTATCTTCAGAGATCAATCCCCGTGGCACAAGAAGTCCAAATTATTTTCCTGATACGCAGCATACTAAATGCCCTGCTACTAATGAAGAAAATGCAGCCAATATCAATCATGGCACAGAGGTCGCTAGCGTTATCGCAGGAAATGGTGTCTTTGATGTGAAAGGTGTGAATGCTTCAGCAAGGATATTATCGGTTAGATCCGTTGGACCTTGCGAAGCAAATTATAAAGACTTGATTGATTCGCTCTGGTGGTCGGCAGGCATTCATGTTGAGGGAGTGCCTGATAATTTAACCCCAGCCAAAATAATTAACATTAGCATGGCCGGTGGAAAAACTCATTGTTCTAATGACCTTCAAGAGGCTATCGACCAAGTTATTGCCAAAGGCATACTTATAGTGAGTTCCGCCGGCAATACATTCGGTAAAGCCGCGCAGGAACCTTCTATTTGTAAAGGGGTAATTGGTGTCGGCTCCGTTAATCCAGACAAATCATTAGCCTTTTATAGCCCAAAAGACCCAAGAATATTGATTTATGCCCCAGGTGGAGGAAAAAATATGCCATTATCTAACAACATAGTTAATCGCATTCGAATCGCTACCTATGATGAAGATATATTTGGTAATCTTGAACCCGTTGGTGAGGATAAAGGCATGGGGACAAGTTACTCTTCACCAATGGTTGCGGGCATTCTAGCAGACATTATTCAATACAATTTAGCATTACCGCATGAAATAATTGAAAAAATAAGCAACAATATTTCTTTGGATCCCGAATTAAATTATCGAATAATGAACTATGAAAAACTTGTACATCAACCCTGAATTTTATCCCCAAAAGTAAACGTAAACTTACTACCACCAAAACTACCGACACCCACTCCGGTTAAGCCCTGATATGAAAATTCAAAAGGGCCAGTCCTACCATCATCACAAGTAAAAACGCCAGTTCCCATGTGACTGCCCGTGTAGACAAATGTACCATTGCAGTGCGAACCCTTGTTCGTTATAACTTCCATAGAACCATTACGAGACTTAAACCCGGTAGCGGTACCTAAAAAAGTTTCAGTAGAATTCTCAACTTGCCCTCTTACAGGCAGACTGAAGGAACAACCGCTAAGAATAAGCATTGCTGTCGTTAATACAAGCAAACTCATAAATAATCTAGGGTTGTGTGTTTTTATCATAAATGTCCTCAAATACAGAAAAAATTAATTATTAGTTTTTTTAATTGCAGATTAGATTTTCATGTTCTGTTGAAACCTCTCCTATATAACCTATGCTTGGGTAAGTGCTTGAAACACAAGCAATCATCTCATCGTTAGAATGGACAATGTTTACCCGTCTATCGACTATTGAATTCGTACTACTGAAGCTATGTATTATTGATTCATTAATACCAAGACGCTCATAAAACTTTTTTGTGATGTCAGTTTCAGCGGGAAAGACACAAATTAATACTTCTTTAGACGCAATAATTTTTTTACCTTGTGAAAAAATATCAATTACATCCGAAATAGAAAATGGGCTATTAGAAAATCCATTGGCGACCCTAAAGCCAGAAACCGACTCGTTAGCATTTGTGTTTTTTAATGAACTCTTAGGCGAAGAGCATAAGATTTCGATAGCGAGCGCATTATTAAATAAAATAAAAAAAATAACGCATAACTTAATAGTGAACCCACTAAAAACTGAACGTAATCTATAAGAATTAAACCGTAAGTTAGACATAATAATTTCTCCTTGAAGAATTTATACAACAAACTACTCGTGAATAATATGGCTCAATAAACATAGCTTATCGAACCATTGAGACGCCAATTATCAGGCGATGATTCTTGGTTATAACTTGAATAACCCGCATACCCGCCAAAGGCTTTTGCAACATAGCCATTATAAGTAAAGCTTTTATAAATAAAGCCGCTTAGTGCGATACCGCCATCATATAAACCATAAGTTTGATTATAACTACCCACGACTGCCGACTTATTAGGTTCAACAACGGCCGCATCTAGAAAAGCAGAGACAGCCTGGGTACTAAAAACTTGCTGCTTAAGCTCGATAGCAACAACAGCACCTTGATCACCCAGTCCATCATTGGTTGTATAAGCTCGTACACCATTGATACCCCCTACTGATATTCGGTTATACACATTAAGATTTCTTGAGGCAGCAAATTGTGCGTTAACTTTAGCTAGCAGTGATAAGCCATTGTCGGTAAGACTTCTTTCATGAAATAGATTAGCTTCAAATTTATTATAAAAACCATCGTTATCATCGGTACCATTGATAATAGTGAAGTCATAACTTTGAAGTGTTCTAGCCAACTTTAGATTATCAGCACTAAATTTAACTCTTGTTTGATTATCAGTAATCTGATTAATCTTAATTCCACCTAAAACCAGCTCACTTTCGGTATTTCTTTGAGAAAAATCAACGTAAGACTTGAAGATCATATTTCTTTTAGATCCAAGTATATGACTAATGCCACCGCCATATTGGGATGTTAAGCCCTCAATAGCTGAGGTTCCTCCTGAAATTGATTTACTATAGGCGAGACTTCCCCAGACATGGTAATGCCCTGCTAAAAATTCTGCGGGCGATTCATAATCAAATTTACCATAAGCCAACCCTCCCGATACTTGCGCTAAAAGATTAGCGTTTGAACCTTTAGTAAAGCCTTCAACGGAAATACTACCCACACCTTGTTCTCGACCATACTGATTCAATCCATACGTATTAAATTGAAGATACGCATTTTTTATATCACCTAAGCCACCTTTTTTTTCATCAACATTGACAATCAAATCAACGAACTCAATACCCGATGGACGCACAGTAATGTCTAGCTCAAGTGGTAAAGCATACGATAAATTATTCAGCTGCTGCTCTAAATCCAAGGTATCAACCGCACCACCAGATTTAATCACCTTAGATAATTTTTCTGCCACTAAATCCGTATAGTATTTTGTAATTGTGCTGCTTTTTGCGATGACTTTAACGTTTTTAACTTTTGGTAATGAAACACTGATCACTAAAACCTGACCTTCGGCAGTTTTGCGCACATCGAAAGTAAGTAACGCAAAGTAGCCTTCTTTCGTGAACTCAGACCATGCCCACTCTTTAAACTTTTCTATCGTTGAAACGGTAACCTCATGTCCATACAGTGACTTCCAATACTCAATAATTTCATCGGAAAAGAAAGCCCCCTTTACCTCAACAGACAAAAGTTGCTGTATCTCCAAATACCGCTTTTTATTGACTTCAGACGCTGCTTTTTCTTCTGTCAATTCTTTAACCGGATTGGGTAGCGTGTTTTGTTCAATATTTTTTAAAACAGAGCCGCCTGGATTGACCACTTCCGCATTAACAACAGGTATTGATGAAATTAATGCTGTCACTAGCAGTAATAGTTTCGGTTTTATTTTACTGAAATACATAAATATATAATTTTTCGACTATTTATATTGGCAACGACCAATACATATTGTTGGCATCAACGATAATTACCCATAAAAATATTAACAATTATCAATTATCAATTAATACAGATAGTTACACTCCATCTCTCCGATCAATTTCTACACGTGAATAACATACAACAACTCCAACTGATGAAGTTTGGTCACATTCACAGCCCTCCCCTTCTTCGGAACATTCGCCAACAGCATCCGTTGAAAAATCTCCACTAATAGGGTTAAAAGAAATAACCCCGCTAAGAAATGAACTTGATGATGACGAAGACGCGGGGGGTGGCGTCACAGGAACGGCAGGATTAATAGGTTGGGTTGGTTGATTATTTATAGTCAACATACCCTCTGTTATAAATAGTGCGTAATTAGATAGCAACGTCGTATTATTGGCGAGGACCTTTAGATTATCTAGGTATTTACCCTCTGTAGTACCCACTGCTAAACCACTTAAATTAACGCTATCACTACCTTTCAAACCCTTAATTAAGGGGTGGGTGTTAGTCTGCTGACGGCCATTAAAGTCGACAGTAGTATTTACGCCTATAACAGTTAGGTCAGCATTGCCGATAACGAGCGAACCCGCATTAAAGCTTAGATTGTAATTGCTGTCTGTTCCGCTGGCCGTGCTGGTGTAAGTGCCGGCATTGAGACCCGTACCACTCGCACTAACGCCAGTTAATACCGCTTCGGTTTCACCATTCACTAAACCGATTGCGGTAAAACCCGTTACGTTCTGGCTTGTGCCGTTATAAACTTTGCTAAGGTCGCTGTTGGCGGTGACGGTGGCATTAGCTTTATTGATAAGGAGCGAACCCGCATTAAAGCTTAGATTGTAATTGCTATCTGTTCCGCTGGCTGTGCTGGTGTAAGTGCCGGCATTGAGACCCGTACCGATAGCACTAACGCCAGTTAATACCGCTTCGGTTTCACCATTCACTAAACCCGTTGCGGTAAAACCTGTCACGTTCTGGCTTGTGCCGTTATAAACTTTGCTTAGGTCACTGTTGGCGGTGACGGTGGCATTAGCTTTATTGATAAGGAGCGAACCCGCATTAAAGCTTAGATTGTAATTGCTGTCTGTTCCGCTGGCCGTGCTGGTGTAAATGCCAGCATTGAGACCCGTACCACTCGCACTAACGCCAGTTAATACCGCTTCGGTTTCACCATTCACTAAACCCGTTGCGGTAAAACCTGTTACATTCTGGCTTGCGCCGTTATAAACTTTGCTTAGGTCGCTGTTGGCGGTGACGGTGGCATTAGCTTTATTGATTTGTAAGCTACCCCCAATAAACGTCAGGGTATAATTGCTATCCAAACCGCTGGCCGTGCTGGTGTAAATGCCGGCATTGAGACCCGTACCACTCGCACTAACGCCAGTTAATACCGCTTCGGTTTCACCATTCACTAAACCGATTGCGGTAAAACCTGTTACATTCTGGCTTACGCCGTTATAAATTTTGCTAAGGTCGCTGTTGGCGGTGACGGTGGCAGTGGCTTTTGTAATGCGGGCACTATTTAATAACCCCAAAGTAGCTGTTTGATAGTTTCTGGTAAGCCCTGTCCCATCGACCAAAGTAATAGCATTTAGATAGCTCGCTCCCCTTACATCCTTACTATTAACAGTAGCACCTCTGTAATTCAATGCCTCACCTGCTATACCGGTGTCTATTGTGACGTTACCGGTCATCTCCGTTGTGCCGTCATAGACCTTAGTCGCGGACAGCGTGACGGTTTTGGGGGTTATACTGCCTATGCCGGCAATACTACTGACCGCAAGCGCATAATTTGCATTATCAGCCCCCCCCAGTGTTAAGTTGTTATAGGTAACCGTCGTGTTTGTTTGCACGTTTTTATCGACAAAGCTACCACCAACTGTGCTTACTGTCAGGTTATCACCCATCATCATTTGTGATGTATTTAATGCCATTCCAGCCACTAAATTGGTCGCGTCATAAACACGTGATATAGCATTAGCTGTGGGTGTAATACTTAATTTATCAATAGTCAGTGTTCCTCCATTAACCTCCGTTCCAATAAATTGGCCTGCGTGGCTTGAACTAATACTGCCAACATCATAAGTATAATTCCCCGCGTTAAGGTAGCCGCCAGTTGACAGCGTACCTGTGGGGGTAAGAACGGTATTCAGGGTAATGGTGTTACCGGTATTATCGGTGGTGGTCCAATTTATGCCACTGATACTCGTCATCGATAACGTAACTAAATTAACCCCATTACAATTGCTTGCATCTAAGCAATATTGTGCAGTTACTGACCCTACGCCTGCTTTTGAGCTGTTAATAGCAAGCCTAGTGCCGTAAGTATCACTTTGCGTAGCCACCGTAACCAGCAGTTTATCGGCCGCAACCACCGTTAGATCACCTGTAACTACGCTGATGCTATAGTTGCCATTAGTCGCAACAGGTAAGCTAGACAATCCATACACACCGGTATAACGACCTGCTGGTGGGAATTGTGCGTCTGTGTAACTTCGTGTCGGTGTCGTCGTGAGTGCGGTACTTGCATGTTCTCCATTAACAAGACCTGTATAAGCGAAACCTTGATCTACAGCACTGTTTGCATCTTGCGTCACAAACATCTTGGTATCGTTTACTTTAATAGAAAGTGCTGCGGGTGTAATGCTACCTACGTTACCTGTTATAAGGCTTGGAACACTGTAGTTGCTAATTAGTGTGCCATTTGCACCTGTCAGCTGGCTTGCATCAAGTGTAGCCGTGACCATACCGGTGCCGCTATTCGCTGAGACGTTCTTATCAGTATAAGTCGCTGCTATTTGGTTTACCGTTGCTCCTTCACTGCCAACCCAACCGGTTAAGCTGATGTTTCCAGAACTAAGCACCGAGTTTGTTGTACCGTCGTACACTTTTTGCGCTATGCCAATCAGACTTCCTGTCAATGCCTTAGGGCTCACACTCACACTAGTTTGGTCTGCTGATAGCGCATTGTAGTTAGCGGTTGATGCGCTGCCCACACCCGAAAGGCTTATAGCTCCAACCCCAGAAAGCGCTTGGTTGGTTTGAACATTAGCCGACCCAAGCACACCAGCGCCTGTTGCCGTAAATGTTTCGCCATTCACCCCAGAAATGCTCGTAAAACTGCTGCCATCGAAGCTAGTCGTTGCTGCATAAACCATGGTGCCAGTCGCACTTAAGTTCGCTTTGCCAATGACTAAATCTGCGTTAGTCACTGTGGTCGTATAATTGCCAGCATCGGCACCACCCACAGTTAGCGCTGATGAATAAGTACCCGCGTTCTGAGCACTCGCATTACCTGAAAGGGTAATCGCATCGCCTGCAATAAAACCATTTGTGGTTTGCGCAGTTTGGTTTTGCGTAGCGCCGTTGTAAGTCAAACTAGTCGCAGTGCCTGTGACGGTGGCTGCTTTAGCCGTCACACTAACACTAGAGCCTGTTATCGTGATGGCGTTGTAGTT
The DNA here is from genome assembly GCA_945877505.1 of Crenothrix polyspora. Classification (GTDB taxonomy): domain Bacteria; phylum Pseudomonadota; class Gammaproteobacteria; order Methylococcales; family Methylomonadaceae; genus Methylobacter_C; species Methylobacter_C polyspora_A. Next base: position 5,887 of record CAMDWT010000032.1, on the reverse strand, counting down.
GGTACTTAAACCACCGTTACCACTCGTACTTAGAGTGAGGCCAGTCAGACTACTTAACGTTTGGTGGGTCTGTCCGTTCTTGGTACTTAAGTTAGTTACGTCTCCCGTCCCAGAGACGGCAAAAGTTTCGCCTGCCACACCTGATGCAGTGAGGTAACTGCCAGCAAAGGTCGTGCCTGCGTCATAAACACGAGTACCCGATAAAGTAAGGTCTGCTTTATTGATCGTAAGCGTACCGTTAACAGTGTTTACAATGTAGTTGGTTTCTGTGCCAGTACTCACAGCATTGGTATATAAGCCAACATCTTTAGCGCTCGCGCCTGATGCTGATGTGGCTGTTAAGTTTGCCGCGGTATCACTGCCTTGCAATCCCGATAAGGTGAAGCCTGCAACTGATTGATTGCCGCCGTTATAAATCACAGTGCCGCTATTACCTGTGGCCGTTAGCGCCGCTTTAGCAATGACTAAATTAGCATTGGTAATGGTGGTGTTGTAGTTGGTGGCATCTGTGCCAACGACACTGAATGTAGAGGCATAAGTCCCTGCGTCTTTACCGCTGGCAGTGCCGCTAATGATAAGGGTGTCGCCATTAATAAAGCCGCTTGTCGTATAGGCGCTTTGGTTTTGAGTAGCCCCGTTATAAGTAAGATTAGTCATTGAGCCACTGACAGTAGCTGCTTTTGCGGTAACGCTGACGCTTGAACCTGTGGTGGCGATGGCGTTGTAGTTGGCACTTAAACCGCCGTTGCTACTTGTGCCTAAGGTTAGCCCAGAGACACTGCTTAAGGGTTGCACTGCGTGGACGTTCTTAGTGTTTAAGTTACCTATAGCACCTGCCCCTGTGATGGTGAAGGTTTCACCAGCAACTCCTGTTGCAGTTAGATACGTACCGGCATAGGTAGTACCTGCGTCATATACACGAGTGCCCGTTAAAGTTAAGTTGACTTTACCAATCTCGAGATTAGCGTTGCTAATCGTTGTAGCGTAGTTGCTAGCATCTGTACCGCTAACAGCTAAAGCTGATCCATAAGTGCTTACATCTTTACCACTGGCGTTGCCGTTAATAATAATAATATCGCCGCCAATAAAGCCGCTGGACGTGTAGGCATTTTGGTTTTGAATAACGCCGTTATAAGTGAGGCTGGTTGCAGTCCCTGTCACTGTCGCTGATTTAGCGGTGACGCTGACACTTGATCCTGTGGTGGCGATGGCGTTGTAGTTAGCACTTAAGCCGCCGTTGCTACTTGTGCCTAAAGTGAGACCAGCGACACTGCTTAAGATTTGTCCTGCTTGGACGTTCTTAGTACTCAAGTTAGCTGAAGTACCTGCACCAGTGATGGTGAAGGTTTCACCAGCAACACCCGTTGCCGTCAAGTACTCACCTGCATAGGTAGTTCCTGCATCATAAGTACGAGTACCAAATAGTGTGAGGTTGGCTTTATTAATCGTCAGTGTGCCATTGGTGTATACAACGTTGTAACCCAAATCACTTACGGCACTACCACTAATTACATAATCACCAGCATTTTTAGCAGATTGAGCTGTGCCACTATAGGTCAAGGTACTTAACTGAAAATTGGTATCTCCATTTACAAATCCAGTAAAGACCGAAGCACCATTGCCACCAGAATAGGCGAGCGCATCATAAGTCTTGCTTGCATTATTGAGTGTCGCCGAGAGAATAGGCGTTTCACGATAAATCGCATAAGTGCCTACACCAAGTGCAGTCGTATAGTTAGTTGTTAACTCATCACTATTAAAACGACTAAAACCAGCCAAAATGCCTAGACCCGTGCTTCCTGCTACCGATCCTGTCTCTATCGTTACACGACCACCGACGCCCGAGTTTAAAGCCCCGCCACCAGAAAGTATTACGTCACCTCCTGAAGATGTGCCAGCGGTAGTTGCTTTACCCGCCTCTAAAAACACTGCAGCACTTGTTGCATTGGTTGTACTGATGGCTTGCGTCACCGATAAATTACCATCCGTGACTAAATTGATCGTGCCGCCAGTTAAGTTAATCGCATTATTAATCGCTAAATTGTTTGCCGCACCCGTAATCGTCGCTGAAACATTACCTGTACCTGATATATTGTTGGCGATGGTCGTGGTCGCGGAGCGTGTAAAGCTCAAGTTGGCGTTGTTGAACAAGGTGACGGCACCCGTGCCCACACTGCCCGTACTGCCTGCGCTGCCCAGCGTGACGGCCGCGTTCAAGCCGTCTGTATAGCTCACGCTGGTTCCCACGTTGAAAGTGCCTGCAGTGATCGAAGTGCCACCAGTGAATGTATTGTCTGAAGTCAATACCAATGTGCCCGCGCCCGACTTCGTTAGGCTCCCAGCGCCAGAAATAACACCCTTTATGGCTGAGGTGTTCACGGCATTCACGCTAATGCCACCTGTAGCGCTTAAGGCACCGGTGACATAGACGTTGTTGGCTGAACTCAGAGCCAATCCTCCCGAGATGCTGAGCGCACCACCACTCATATAAACCATCCCTGTACTGCCAGAATTGGTGACATTGAGATTCAGAACTTTGCCAACTGTTTCTGTCACACTACTGCCAAAAAAGACGCCGTATTTGTTGCCGGTTAGGCTGAGGGTGCTATTGGCAGTGGCGGTTATCGCGCCAAGTGATATGTCGCGCCAGCCTGTACCAAAAGTGCTGCCGGCAATACCCCTGATAGCGACATTGCCAGAGACTTTAAGATTTCCGCTATAGATGCCCGTCAAGCCGTTCTCAAAACCAAGACGTCCTGCACTGGTAGACGCATCGCCAAACACAGTGAGTTGGCCGCCGGTGTTGAGCAGTGTGCCACCTAGGCCAACACCGCCATAAATGGTGTTGGAGCCGATGTAGGTTCCAGTGATGTTGACGGTGCCAATGGTGTTAAAGGTCGCAGAGCCCCCTGCGCCATAAAAGCCGTAGTAATTTGAGCTTGTGAAATTAAGGTTAGCCGTCCCACCAGCCAATCCAATTGTGGTTGTTACCAAATCATTGAGTTTTCCAGCGCCTGTGCCGTTGAAGTTAATGGTGTTGGCACTTAGTGTGGTGTTGCCAAAAATGAAGCTGGTGTTGGTCAATCCGGCTGTTGACGTGGCATCGATGGATGACGCGTTGCCCGTGAGTGCGATGTTGCGGTCTACCGTGATGGTGCCGTTGCCGTTGAGAGAAACATTACCCGTCCCTACGATGCCCGATGCATTCGACGCCACGGTACTCAGACTGTAGTTGCCCGTTAGGTTGACGGCCAGCAAAGCGGGGGAGCTCACGCTCACAGCCCCTGAACCCAAGGTGCCTGTCCCGCTGCTACCGTTGCCCACTTGAAGGGTGCCTGTGCTCACCGTCGTAGCGCCCGCGTAAGAGTTGCTGCTTGTCAGGATTTGGGTGCCAGCGCCAGTCTTGGTTAAAAAACCACCGCCCGCGCTACCGCCAGAGAAAGTGCCCGTAAAAGTAGCCGTGCCTGCTAGGTTGTAGGCGGTCCCTGTAGCGTTGTTGATCGTTCCTGCAGCCGTGCCATAGGTGCCGACCGTCATCCCTCCTGTAATGCTGTAGCCTAGCAGAATGGTGCCCGCGCCTGTCAAAGCGTCGACCTCCACGCTGGACTCGCTCCCGTTGAATATCGCGCCTGAGGCGACGTTCAAACTCGATTTGTTGCCGGTCCAGACTTCATTGCTGTTGGACCCTCCCACAAAGGTACCTGTCTGCACATCAATGAGTGCGCCAGATGACAGCGCAAAGGTACCCGCGGCTGTGTTCCAGCGCACCGTGCCTGCACCTTTTTTAAGGATCGTGCCAGCCCCCGTGTATTTAGTCGAGGTGCTGTCCATGATCTGCGCACTCGGCGTGTTGTACGACAGCATCGCGCCACTAGCAATGGCGATATTCATGGTCGTCCAGCCTGTGGTCAATGCGGTGACTCCGGGGGCGGTGGTGCCTTCACCGAACTCCCAGGTGCCTTGGTTCACATTGAGCGTGGGAGCAGAAAAAGTATTGGTCGCCCGCAGCAAGCCTGTACCGCTTTTGGTGACCACCAGACTGGCATTTCCCGCATTGGCAAACCCGTTGCCGTTGCCAGAACTGCTAAGTAACAAACCTGGGGTGGACGCTACGGATGCAGGCGCCACATCAAACGTGACACCGGAGCCCACATTCATATTGAAGAAGCCCGTGATGTTGTTGGTCGCGCCGCCATTGGTTTTGAAGGTCAGCGGAGCGGTGCCCAAATTCATGATGGGGTTAGTACCTGCAGCCCACGCAATCGTGCCACCGCCAGCACTGTCAAACACAAAGTTGGTCCCAACCCAAGTGCTGTTGCCGAGGGACTGCCCAAAGGTGGTGGCATTGTTGATGTAGACGTAGGTCGGATTGAGGGTGTAATAGCTACTCCCTGTGCTAACGTACAAACTGCCCGCGTTGATGGTGTAGGCGTTAGACACATTGGTGGTCGCAGGTGTTGTTTGCGCCCAAGAATTCAGCGTCAACGCCCCAATACCCGCTTTGGTGAAGTTGGCGGCGTTGATGGCTCCGCTGTATGTGCTCGTCGCGCCAGTGGTCATGGTCACGCTGGCGTTTTTGTAGGTGGTGTCGCCAATGGCACCCGCGCCGGTGATGCCGCCGCCAGTGGCGGTCAGATTGATGTTGGCGCCCGTGCCGGTAGCGCCAGTGACCTTGATGGCGGCAGCATTGTTAATCGAGTAGTTCGAGCCAATGTTGATGGTGGCCGCTGTGCCGCTGCTGGTAATGGCACCCGCAGCCGCCAAATTGACGCCAGTGGTGTTGGTGGACCGGTTGCCTTGGATGTTGATGTTGCCGGTGGCTGTGATGTTGGCGGTCGTGGAAATCGCTGTGACCGTGGCGTTCGTGCTGGTACCAGCCGTGATCGCGCCTGTGCTGGTGTTGATCGTGCCGTTGGTGTTATCTAAAGAAATGTTCGTGCCCGACAAGGTGGCGCCGGTGGCATTTGAAATAGCACCACCTGTGGTTTGAATAAAAAGACCTGCGCCGCTGCTGACTGCGGCATTGGCGGTGGCGGTGCCGCCTGACTGCAAATACAAGTTGCCAACGCTGGCCGCCGTGGTGATGGCGGCGCTGACAGTCAGATTGCCTGCGGTCGTACTGCCAATTTTGGTCGTACCTGCAGTAATACGGTTGAGTTCTGCATTGGTGATACCCAGCGTTAAAGGGCTGCCGGTTAATACGTCTGCACCACCTACATCAATCAAAGTACCTGCGGTCCGGTTTTGGATGGTGACTGTGCCTGTGCCGGCGTTGATAACGCCTTGGTCCATTACAAAACTGTCAGTCGTCAAAGTGATAGCGGCATTACCGCCACTTTGGATACTTCCCGCCCAACCTGTAACAAACCAAATTCCTTGGCTGTTATTCGCGCCTGCGGTGCCATTGACGTTGATTGCACCACCCGAGGAAAAAATTCCGCTGGCCAAACTGCTCCCGTTTAAAGCAACACCGGCGTTACCGCTTGACCCGTTGCCGCCTGTGCCGGTTACCGTGACAACGCCGCTGCCACCGCTGGTAATAATTGCATTGGCAACGGCCACGCCATAGTTGTACGGACCGGTCCCGCTACCACCTTGACCAATCACAGTGACGTTGCCACCCGTGGATGTGACGGTGGAAGATACGCTCGCTGCAGCATCCAGCCAGACGCCTTGCAGACGGCCGCCGCTCCCGCCTGATGACCCATTTGTTCCCGTGATCGATGTGTAACCTGTACTGCCGCCTGTCACCGTCGTACCGAACAAGCTAGTTCCAGTCGAATAACTGCCAGAGCCAAGGCTGTAACCTTGAATATTGATGGTGCCTGCACCAGTGGTGCTGATGGCTCCACCCGTGATACTCAGACCATCCGCTCGAGCGGTAGTC
>CAMDWT010000031.1 GCA_945877505.1 Crenothrix polyspora | reverse complement strand
ACAAAGTTAACCGATTTAAATGCTATTTTAAAAGAAAATATGGGTGAATTTACTGAAAAAAACACCTCTATGGACGGTACTTCGCTTGCTCCCTCTGTTAACCCGTTAGAGTCAGGGTTAAATCAAGTTGCTGAGCTCGATAATCCACAGATACCCTCCGCTGTAATCAACCCAAAAAAATCAATACCCGCTACTATTAAAAGCACAACAGCTACGGAAATCAAAACACCTACGATTGAAAAGCTAAACAAATCAAAAGAGGTGTCAACGAACCCTAAATTATCTACTGTTAAAAAAAACCCGTTAAAAGCAGACAGTCATTCAGAAAAAAAAATGACTACAACAAATAAACAGCCCCTACAGGCCGACAACCCACCGACTCTTTTATCAAATAAAACTCAACCCATCAGCACTAAATCTGAGTGGATTGTTAATTTAATTGCCTTTAAAGATCCGACAGACGCAAAAAATATAGCGGCAAAATATTTAGAAAAAGGTATAGCGGCTAAAGTAACCGAAATTAAAGTCAGCAATAAAAGCTGGTATCAACTTAAAGTAGGCGGCTTTAAAAATAAAGCAGCTGCCAATGCCTACGCGGATAAAATCAAAAAATCACTTAATTTAAATGCTGTTTCTGTGAGTAAACCTTAAAGAAATCATCCTTCAAATCAATCACACGCTAATGGCCATTGAAATAAAGTGGGTAGAAAACTGTACGGGGGTCGAAAAAGTTAGCGGACTTATTACGCCAGCGGGGTTATTAACCTTATTTATGAGGCATGATGTGCTTATTAGAGCGGAATGGGCGAATAGAAATGATTCTAATCTTGATGAGCCACAAGGACACGTTAAGCGGTATTTGCTAAATACCAACGAATACTCTTCAACAAAGCTTTTAAAACAAGGAACACCCTACCGACAAAAAGTCTGGGCTGAATTATGTAAAATTCCTTTTGGTGAAACCATGACTTACTCTGAATTAGCCAAAAAAATTGATTCATCTGCTCGTGCAGTAGGTAATGCTTGTAGAGATAATCCGTACCCCTTTATAGTCCCTTGTCACAGAATCGTATCCGTATCGGGTTTGGGGGGTTATTACGGTCAAACTCAAGGCAATCTGATGGCGATTAAAACTAAATTACTTCATTTCGAAGCGACACACAAATAATGACAGCTACCAACTTAATTGATCAATTTCTCGATGCGATATGGGTCGAGCAGGGCTTAAGTAAAAACACCCTTTCCGCTTACCATAGCGATCTAAAAATTTTCGCAAAATGGTTGGAAGAAAAACCAATTTTAGACGTGGAGACTAAGGATTTATCGGCTTTTCTGGCGAGTCGCTATAAAGCCGGCATAGGCAATCGGTCGTCTGCACGCATATTATCGAGTCTTCGACGATTTTATGGCTATTTTATTAGAGAAAATCGCATCAGCATCGACCCTACAACGCTAATAGAGTCACCTCACATTGGTCGATCTTTACCGGTATCTCTCTCAGAATATGATGTTGAACTGTTACTTAATGCCCCTGAAGTGACAAACCCTTTAGGGTTTAGAGATAAAACGATGCTCGAAATGCTTTATGCAACAGGGCTTAGAGTCTCAGAGTTAGTCGGTTTAAAATTTGATCAAATTAGTTTTAGACAAGGCGTCGTCAGAATTATAGGTAAAGGTAACAAAGAACGCTTAGTACCCGTTGGTGAAGAAGCGATGAGTTGGTTAGATGCTTATATGAATCAAGCCAGAAAAACCACTTTAGGTGAGCGACAATCCGACTATTTGTTTGTCACAAATCGGGCAGATGGCATGACAAGACAAGCTTTTTGGCATATTATCAAACGTCATGCAAAAAAAGCAGGGATTACCAAAGAACTATCACCCCATACCTTAAGACATGCTTTTGCAACGCACCTATTAAATCATGGCGCAGACTTACGGGTGGTGCAACTACTGCTGGGTCATTCAGATTTATCGACCACTCAAATCTATACCCACATTGCTCGTGAACGTTTAAAAGAATTACATTCAACTTTTCATCCTAGAGGATAGTAAATATGGCACAAAATATTCACCCTACCGCGTATATAGCATCAGATGTAATATTGGCAGACACTATTACTGTGGGACCTTTTGCTGTCATTGAAAGTGGTGTTGAAATGGGTGCTAACTGCCAAATCGGTGCACATGCAGTCGTTCATCGACATGTAAAAATGGGCTCAGGTAATAGAGTGCATCCTCATGCCGTCTTAGGCGGCTTACCTCAAGACCTTGGTTTTAAACCCACTACGGATTCTTGGCTGCTTATTGGTGATAATAATAATTTCAGAGAAGGTTTTACCGCACATAGGGCCACTAAAGAAGACGGAGCCACCACTATTGGTTCAGACTGTTATTTCATGAATAACAGCCATGTTGCTCATGATTGCACTATCGGAAACAAAACCATATTCGCCAATAATGTTGCGATAGGTGGCCATGTAGAAGTCGGTAGCAACGTATTTATGGGCGGGGCTGTGGTCGTACATCAGTTTTGCCGTGTTGGTTCTTTTGCCATCGTACAAGGCACAACAGGTTTGAATATGGATGTTATTCCATTTATGCTAATTGGTGGCAGACCTGCCAAGCATTATCGATTAAATACAATAGGTTTAAAACGCTCAGGCATAACGGGTGAGCGTTATAACGTACTTTCTTCTGCCTTTCGTTTGTTGAAAAATAAAAAAAGCTTGGATGATTTAGAAGAAACTGAAGAGTTAAAACACTTAAAAGAGTGGTTAGCTATTAAATCTAAGCGCGGCACGCATGGCTTTATTGAAGTGAGCAGCTAAAAATACTTTAAAAGAAAATTGTTTGCGTAGCGATATTCTTCGCTTCGCTACGCAAACTTTTTTACATAAACAACATAACTACAAAACTTAACGCCAGCATACCTGCCATAACATATCTAACCAATTTATCATTTTCAACAGTCACTTTCATTATCTTACCCCTTATATTTGTAATTTTTTACATGGGAATAATGCTAAATTTATCGGGTATTTTTAGTTTAAAGCTATAACTATATCTCTGTATGTCTCTAACAAATAAAACAAATAGATTATCCTGAGCTATTTTTTTACTCCCACTCACGAATTTACAACGCACAAATGAATAGTCAAGTGATTAATCGAAATTCAATTTACGATTAACCATTGAAAAAATCTGGTTGCTCCTCCATATCAGGGGTATATAACTCTTTTTCAGAAGGTAAGCATTATGCGTATGGATAAATTAACCAGCAAATTTCAATCTGCCTTGGCCGATGCACAAAGTCTGGCCTTGGGGAAAGATCACCAATTTATAGAACCCGCCCATCTTATGATCGGCCTGTTAGACCAAGAGGGAGGAAGTGTCAAACCCTTGCTAGCGCAAGTAGGTATTAACACCCAACTGCTACGGACACAATTGACCGCTGAATTAGGTAGAATTGCCACCGTCAGTGGTTCAGGAGGTGACGTACAAATTTCTAATGAATTATCAAGATTACTTAACATAACCGATAAACTCGCTCAAAAACGTAATGATAAATTCATCTCTAGTGAACTGTTTTTACTTGCTGTTTGTGATGAAAAAGGGACGTTAAATGATTTATTAAAAAAAGCCGGTGTCACCAAGCGTCTAGTCGAAACCGCCATAGAAAATATGCGTGGTGGCGACACGGTAAATGATGCCAATGCTGAAGATCAGCGTCAGGCGCTCAATAAATACACTATTAATCTGACTGAGCGTGCAGAACAAGGCAAACTTGATCCCGTGATTGGCAGAGATGATGAAATTCGACGGACTATTCAAGTATTACAACGACGTACCAAGAACAATCCCGTTTTAATTGGTGAGCCAGGCGTTGGTAAAACAGCTATTGTTGAAGGACTCGCACAACGTATTGTTAATGGCGAAGTACCAGAAGGCATTAAAGGCAAGCAAGTATTGTCTCTTGATATGGCGGCTTTAATCGCCGGCGCAAAGTTCCGTGGTGAATTTGAAGAGCGATTAAAAGCGGTTTTGAATGATCTTGCTAAACAAGAAGGGCAGGTCATATTATTTATTGATGAACTACATACCATGGTTGGTGCCGGTAAAGCAGAAGGTGCAATGGATGCTGGCAATATGTTGAAGCCTGCTTTGGCAAGAGGTGAACTTCATTGCGTAGGTGCGACCACCCTTGACGAATACCGTAAATACATAGAAAAAGATGCCGCGCTGGAACGACGTTTCCAAAAGGTTCTGGTGGACGAGCCTTCAGTAGAAGACACTATTGCTATCTTGCGGGGTTTAAAAGAGAAATATGAAGTGCATCACGGCGTTGATATTACTGACCCAGCAATTGTCGCCGCGGCAACCTTATCTTATCGATATATTGCTGATCGGCAATTACCGGACAAAGCTATTGATTTAATTGATGAAGCGGCCAGTCGAATTCGTATGGAAATCGATTCTAAACCGGAAGAAATGGATAGACTTTACCGACGCTTGATTCAATTAAAAATTGAGCAAGTCGCTTTAAGGAAAGAGAAAGATGCGGCATCAAAAAAACGTTTGGAAATTTTAGAGGAGGAGATTGGCGAACTGGAAAAAGAATATTCTGATTTAGAAGAAGTATGGAAATCAGAAAAAGCGTTATTACAGGGCTCAGCAATCATTAAAGAAAAACTCGAACATGCCAAGACAGAATTAGAAGTTGCCAGTCGAACAAATGATTTAGGGCGTATGTCTGAATTACAGTACGGCATTATCCCAGAACTAGAAAAACAGTTATCGCTAACTATACCTACTGAAACACACAAAATGACTTTATTGCGTAATAAAGTTACTGAAGAAGAAATAGCTGAAGTCGTCTCAAAATGGACGGGTATACCGGTATCGAAAATGATGGAAGGTGAGCGTGATAAATTATTACGCATGGAAGAATACCTTAGTAAGCGTGTTATTGGGCAGGAAGAGGCACTAAAAGCGGTCAGTAATGCAATACGCCGCTCTAGAGCAGGTCTATCAGATCCCAATCGCCCTAACGGCTCATTTTTATTCTTAGGACCCACAGGTGTGGGTAAAACAGAATTATGCAAAGCTTTAGCAGAGTTCATGTTTGACACAGTCGATGCGATGGTGAGGATAGACATGTCAGAGTTTATGGAAAAACACTCTGTTGCTAGACTGATCGGCGCGCCTCCTGGATATGTGGGTTATGAAGAAGGTGGATATTTGACAGAACTGGTAAGGCGTAAACCTTATTCTGTGATCTTGATGGATGAAATTGAAAAAGCGCATCCCGATGTTTTTAACGTCTTATTGCAAGTCTTAGATGATGGTCGTTTAACCGACGGACAAGGTAGAACAGTCGACTTTAGAAATACAGTGATTGTAATGACGTCAAATATTGGCTCTGATATTATTCAAGAATTGGCGGGTGAAGCCCTTTATCCAGTCATGAAAGCGGCTGTAATGGAAAGAGTTAGCCAGCATTTTAGACCTGAATTTATTAACCGAATTGATGAAGCTGTCGTATTTCATCCTTTAGGACGCGAACAAATCAGAGCCATATCTGCGATTCAGATTGAGCATTTACGTCAACGGCTAAAAGATAGAGAAATTGGTTTCGAAATTACTGATCAAGCTTTGGATATTTTAGGTGCTGCTGGTTTTGATCCCGTATACGGCGCAAGACCCATGAAACGAGTGATACAGCAACAACTAGAAAACCCGTTAGCTCAAGAAATTTTAGCCGGTCATTTTATGGCAGGTGACATTATCAAGGTTGATAATGATAATGAAGTAATGCGATTTACGAAGGCCTAATACTTTTTAACAAGCCTAAGCAGTAGGGAAAAACATGAAGATTGGTGCTTTGTTTTCGATCTTCATGTTTTTTAAGCTAGCGTAAAAGCTAAGTGTGATATTTTCATTTATTTATATTTTTAGCTAGAAAAAACCCTTAAAACGTTATCTTTCTATTATTTCAAGTTCACTGCATGTAAACCACATTCTTTCTTAGCACCAGATTCCCACCACCAGCGACCGGCTCTTTCATGTTGATTGGGTAAGACAGCACGAGTACAAGGTTCGCAACCTATACTAACAAAGCCTCTTTCATGAAGTTCATTATAAGGGACTTGATGAGCTTCTATATAATCCCATACTTGCCCTGAATTCCAGTTAACTAAGGGATTAAATTTAAGTAGTTGATGCCCCTCCGTTGCAAAAGCAAGATCGAGCTGCACTTCAGGTATATTCTGCCGTGTATCAAGGCTTTGGTCTTTACGTTGCCCCGTAATCCAAGCATCAACATTAGCCAACTTTCGCTTTAAGGGTTCAACTTTACGAAGACCGCAACATTCTTGATGACCTTCCTCATAAAAACTAAATAAGCCTTTGTTTTTGACAAAAGCATCCAAGTTATCTCTGTTAGGCGTTAATAGCTCGATATCTATTTGATAATGCTTTCTAACTTTTTCAATAAAACGATAAGTTTCTGGATGCAAACGGCCGGTATCTAAAGAAAATACCTGTATATCTTTATTTAGCTTTAACGCCATATCGATTAGGACGACATCTTCCGCACCACTAAAAGAAATAGCAACATTATCAAAAAGTTCCAGTGCCTTTTTAAGAATAATTCGAGGATTTTTATCCGTTAAGTCAGCTTGTAATTGGCCAATATCCGAGACAGTCATGATTATAAAATATTTATTTTTGTGAAAAATAGTGCGCTAAGAATTCATCAAAAGGGCATTGTTGTGTGCTTTCAATTTCTTGCTGCTTGGCAAGGGATTGTTGAGCCATCTGCGTAAATAGTTGCGTAAATAGTTGCGTATCCGTTTTATTTAGTTTTGACTGACTAAACTCTTTAGCATGCTCTGCCGACTTGGTTAATGCAAAGCGACTAAAAGGTTGTTGCGTGAGTCTCATGTTAGCAAGTATTTTTGCTGATGCCGTTAAGTCAGGGTTCTGAATGACTAATTGTTGTTCAGATAAGGCTGAACTGTAAGGTTTATCTGGATCTAGATCGTCCAATATTGCACAGACAGGTTTCATAGCGACTAAAATTTCTGAAGCCCAATCGCGCAAGAGAATTTTTTGATGTCCTTTAGCTAATTCAAGCCCAGGCTTCCTACCAAAATTAGCAACCGCAAGTTGATTGGCATTATTAACTTCATGATCAGCCTCTGTAATTTTAGGGCTATCTGTTAATAAACACGTTAATAAAAGTGCTTCTATAAATCGAGCTTTTGCCTCGTCGATACCAATTGGATTAAATAAATCTAAATCCAGAGAACGCATTTCTATATAGCGAACGCCACGGTGTTTTAATGCAAGCGTCGGTTTTTCACCTGAGTTAATGATTTGCTTGGGCCTAATCGTACTATAAAATTCATTCTCTATTTGCAAGATATTGCTGTTAAGTTGGCGATATTCGCCATCCACTAACGTACCAATTTCTTCATAGTCAGGGTAGGGGGTTTCAATGGCTTGGCTAAGACTACTGACATAACCTGACAGCGAGTTATAGTCTATTTTCAGATTAGCTTGGTTTTTACTTTTATAACCAATATCACTCATACGCAAAGAAGTTGCATAAGGATGATAAAGCGTTCCTTGATCGAACTCCTCAAATTGCGCCATTAATTCAGGGCGACTATTGAAGAAATTTTTACAAATAGCAGGTGACGCTCCAAATAAATAAAGAATTAACCATCCTAATTTTTGAAAGTTTCTAATTAAACCAAAATAAGAATCCGATTTAAAGTCATCCAGACTCAACGGGCTTTTTTCTTGTTGATGTAAGATAGGCCAAAGATTTTCCGGAACAGAATAGTTAAAATGAATGCCAGCAATCGCTTGCATGGTCCGTCCGTAACGATGCCATAAACCATGCCGATAGACGTGCTTCATGCGACCAATATTAGACGTGCCATATTCAGCAATAGGAATGCTTTGATCACCATTAATACCGCAGGGCATACTCGCACCCAGTAATATTTCATTATCCAAATGTGTATAAACAAACTGATGAACATTACGTAAATAATTCAAACTATCTTTTATATCTGCAAATGGCGGTGTAATTAACTCAATAAGTGCTTCAGAATAATCCGTCGTGATGGTCGGATGTGTGAGCGCTGAACCGAGTGCTGTTGGATGAGGTGTTTGAGAAATATAGCCATCTTTGCCAATTCGTAAGCTTTCTTTTTCAATACCCTTCAACCCACCGCAGAGCTGATTTTGATGACCCTCTTCCAGAAGTTGATCCAGTCGCGTCGTAAGCTTATTTGTAAAATACGTCATAGATTAGGCGTGTATTTCCTGCAGTCCTGTATAATTTACTTATTATAAAGGGTTTACTAGTTTGAAGAAAAATTATCGTAGCATGGAAGAAGTCACGCATAGACAGCCACTTGAAATACTTAAAACTATTTTTGGCTATGATCAATTTAGAGGCCAGCAGCAGGAGGTCATTGAGCATTTACTAGCGGGTAATGATGCCTTGGTTTTGATGCCAACCGGGGGTGGAAAATCATTATGCTATCAAATTCCAGCCTTGATAAGGCCCGGTGTGGGTATTGTCATTTCACCCTTAATTGCGTTAATGCAAGATCAAGTTAGCGCATTACTTCAACTGGGTGTAAAAGCCGCTTTTCTTAACTCTACTTTATCTGTTGAACAAGCTCGTAACATAGAGCGTTTATTACTTAATAACGAATTAGATTTACTCTACATTGCTCCTGAAAGACTCACTTCGGGGCGAACATTAGCCTTATTTCAACGCATTCAAATTTCATTATTTGCCATTGATGAGGCTCACTGCGTTTCACAATGGGGGCATGATTTTCGGGTAGATTATTTGCAATTATCCATGTTGCATGAACAATTCCCTGCTATTCCTCGTATTGCGTTAACCGCTACGGCTGATGAAAAAACACGCCAGGAAATCATCTTACGTTTACATCTTGAACACGCGCCACTCTATCTTAGTGGCTTCGATCGCCCCAACATCCGCTACCGTATCGTACAGAAACAAAACGCTCGCCTACAATTAATTGAATTTATTCTCGCTGAACATGCCGGAGATTCTGGCATTGTATATTGCTTATCACGTAAAAAAGTGGATGAAACAGCTGAATGGCTCAGATCTAAGGGTATTCATGCCTTATCCTATCATGCTGGCATGTCCAGTGAGTTACGCTATCAACATCAACATCGGTTTTTAGTTGAAGATAGTTTAGTCATTGTTGCGACTATCGCTTTTGGCATGGGTATTGATAAACCCAATGTACGTTTTGTTGCGCATCTCGACTTACCTAAAAGTGTTGAAGCTTACTACCAAGAAACTGGAAGAGCAGGGCGTGATGGTTTACCCGCAAATGCATGGATGGCTTATGGCCTACAAGATGTCATTACTTTACGCAGAATGCTTGCTGACTCTAATGCCGATGAAGCACACAAGCGATTGGAATTACATAAACTAGATGCCATGTTAGCATTATGTGAACAAATACATTGTCGCCGCCAAGCCTTATTAAAATACTTTGGCGACCATCTTGAGCAACCCTGTAATAATTGTGATACTTGCTTGGAAACTGTTGAAACATGGGATGGAACTCTCGTCGCACAACAGGCCTTATCTTGTATCTATCGGACAGGTCAACGCTATGGTGTAGGATATTTAATTGAGGTTTTACGTGGTAAAGAGACTGAGCGAATTATTAGTTCTGCGCATAATAAGCAATCTACTTTTGGCATAGGTAAAGAACTAGACGAGCAGCAATGGTCATCGGTATTCAGGCAATTAGTTGCTCGAAATCTGGTTTCTGTAAATTTTGATCATTTTGGCGTTTTACAACTCACCGATGCCTGTCGCTCAATTTTACGTGGCGAACAGCAACTCATGCTCCGTAAAGATATAAAAATTGAAAAAAGAAAGGGGGGTAAAAAAGGCCCCACTAAATTGCAGCACACTTCTGACAACAATATTCTCTTATGGGATGCATTACGCGCAAAGCGCCGTGAGATTGCTGATATTCAGGACGTCCCTCCCTACATCATTTTCAATGATGCAACGTTAATGGCGATGCTTGAAACAAAACCAACTACTCGACAACAAATGGGGCTATTGTCGGGCGTAGGTGAACGAAAATTAACGCTTTATGCAGATCAATTTCTTAAGGTGATCAGAGAAAACGGTGACCACTATAATGTCTCTGACGATACCGCCAACGAATCAGCGAATCTATTCAGACTAGGTTTTAGTATTGAAAAGATTGCCGCAAAAAGACAACTTACTGAAGATACTATTTACAATCACCTAGCGCAATCACTAGAGCAAGGTTTATTAAATTTGCATGATGTTGTAGAGTTACCAGAGCAAGAAATAAAACAAATTGAAGAGGCTATATTAAGTTTACCCAAAGACCAGCAAAATGCCTTAAAGCCGGTTTATCAATTATTTGAAGGTCAATATAGTTATGGTGTCTTGCGTTGTGTGAGAGCCGCTTTACAACTTTAATTCGACTCAAAACGACTAAAAAGAAGCTTTGATCATTTGTAACCTAACTTACCAAAAAAACTAAGAATAGTTAACAAGTCCCTAAAGCTGTTGTACCATAGACACACTGATAAAATCATCTTAAAAATCTGTTAACTAAGCAGAGTTCATTCTTATAAATTACCGGAGAACCTAATGACAGTTAGTGCTGATCAATTTAAAAACGCGTTACAACTATGGGCAAGTGGTGTCACTGTAGTCACTACAAACTCTGAAAAACAGGGTGTTCAAGGAATGACCGTCACCGCATTTTCGAGCGTTTCCGTTGATCCCCCTCAAATTTTGGTCTGTATTAATAATAACGCCGATACTGGTGAAGGCATTAAAGAAAGCAACTGCTTTGCTGTTAATATTTTAAGCGCTGAACAACAAAAATTGTCTAACCAATTTGCAGGCGGAAGCAGCCAGCAAGAACGCTTTAAAAACACGAGCTGGAAAAAAGGTAGTACAGGCGCCCCCATTTTAAATGACACCCTAATGTCCTTAGATTGTACTGTTGTCAACAAAGTATTGGTGGGAACTCATTGGGTAATTATCGGGGAAGTTCAGGAATGTTTTTGCCGTTCAGGTGAGCCTCTTCTTTATTATCGTGGCGGATATCGACAACTTGAACAGCAAAACATTGATATTTAATTTTTTATTAGTGCTCTAAGCGAGTACTCATTATGGTTTATTGAGTAAAATATCTTGCTTAACGTCATGACTCACAGAGTGTATATGTATATCACGCTGAGGAAATGGAATGACTATTTTATGCTCACGCAATGCTTTTTCTAAGCGCATGTATAATTCATGGCTAACGGGCAATCGATCAGCTAATTCACTGACAAAAATACGGATTGAGAAGGTTAAGGCATTATCCCCAAAACCAACTAACCATACCCCTGGTTCTGGCTCACTCAATATAAGCGGCATTGATAATACCGTATCAAGCATTACTTTATGAGCCAGTTCTATATCAGATCCATAAGCGATACCCACTGTTATTTCTATACGGGTTATTGTATTTGTTAATGTCCAGTTAACTAATTGACTGGTTATAAAGGTTTTATTGGGCACAATATGTTCTTTTTGATCCCAATCAATAAGGGTGGTCGCGCGCATTTGTATTCGACTTACCTTGCCTGTAACCGTTCCGATTGTCACGGTATCACTGACCCTTATTGGGCGTTCAAATAACAAAATAATACCTGACACAAGATTAGCGAATATTTCTTGCAATCCAAATCCCAACCCCACACTCAGCGCTGCAACCAACCACTGAACCTGTGACCAACTCCCGCCCAGTTCATTAGCGATACTAATAAAGCCAATGGTCACCAGAAAATAATTCGCCAGTTGGTTGACGGCATAACGACTCCCCGCTTCTATAGACCAATGTCTAAAAACCAGTAACTCCATAATGCCAGAAAAATTTCTTACAGAAACAACTGAAACAAACAAATACAAACCTGCCAACAATAAATTGGTTAGCGTTACAGGTTGAAAAACCGATTGATTATCCTTAGTGACTAAGTGTTGCCAGAGGACAATATTATCTAAGAAAGAAAATGCCGGTAAGATGTTTTTCCAAATCATCCATAAGCCAATAACTAAGCTTAAGCTAATAAATACGTTAAGTAACTTTATGGTTTGAGCATTAATTTTGGGGATATCAATCGGTGATTCGTCACCACCTATCGCTAACGCTTCTATACTAGCGGCTGAATTGTTTTCTATTAACGCGCTGATTTTCTGTATTTGTTGTGAGTTTTTTATAGCCAACTGCCTATTAACAATCGTTAACCATCGAACCACAACTTCATGAATAATGATCAATACGAATATTAAACGCAACGATTCTATTAGCTGTTCTTGTAGCTCTAATGCACTTAAATAATACCCGGAAATTGCAAAGCCGATAATGACCAAAGGGATACAAATAATTGTCGGATACCATAAGTAACGCGATTTATTAACCCAACCATCCAAATGACTCTTAATAAATGAATTTAATAGGCCCTTATTGGGATTAAGTAGTCGTCCCCAAAAAAAAGACTGTGCAAGCATACTTATGATTAATGCCAATCGGCCTAAATTATCGCTATGTATTGAAGTTTTTGAAGCGGTTGTGGCATAAATTATAAACGTACTCAACACAGCGACAAAGCGTAACCAAGCAATTTGTTGGCGTAATAATTGAGTATTTTTTTTAGGCCATTGAAAATGTTTCTTCGCTATACCATTATCCGCAAAGACACGATAAAAAAATTGCAGGAAAAAAAATGGCAATGCCGCTTGCTTTAATCCGTCACCAATAGCCTTGGTGAATTCATCAGCATGAATACTATTGCTCAACAACCAACCCAAATAACCTGTAAACAAAGGGATAGGTAATACTAATATAATTGTGAATAAAAAGACTTGTAGTGTATAGATGAATTTATCGGTGTAAATTTTATTAACATTGACTAAAATCACAGCCAACTGTTTTTGAGACCATTTTTTAGCCCATAAAAGCAACGCTAAACTAATGACACCCAAAAAAACTAAGAACGGATTATTCAGCGCGATCATAAAGCAATCTTTAACCACTGAAATCCAATTTAGTGGTGATAACAGCCATTTAATTGATTTATATAACCCTCCTATAAATTCTGTGTTAACAGGGTCAGAACTTTTCACCCACAACAAATTTTCATCAAGATAAGCTGCGAATTTATTAGCTTGGACCATCATTTGTTGCTGGGCAAAATCTAAATCACCTAATGTTTGCAAGTAAGCCGTATACTCAACAGCAAGCTTATTAAGTAACTCTTTCTGTATATTCAACAACACCCTTACTTCAGCTTGAATCATCATGCGTTCGTCAGCAGGTAAATTATGGTCAACATTTTGCGCCATAATCTGTTGTAAGCCTGAATCAATATCATTAAGCTGATTTAACTTGTCTTCTACATTAAATTGCTCAAGACTCGTAATGGCTGTTTCATTTTGAATGGTTTCTGACTGCAGGGTAAATTGCTCTTGCGTATCTAAATTGCTCCGTTGTTTCCTTAGAATTTTACCTAGGGCAGGGCTTAATCCTGCTAAATTGATTTTCTTTTCAGCGCTTTTAAATTGACGTTCAATTTCATTAACTTGTCCATCAACTTGAGATTTTTTAGCATTATAGTTTTCTATTTTGTCGCTAATCAGTTGTAAATCTCGGCTTTTTTGAATGTTTTCTCTAGTGAGTGTTTGAATGAGTGGATGTTTACCCGATAACTCTAATTCTGCTTGGCTTAAGGCAGCCTTCATTTGGATCGCTTCCTGCTGATGTCTTTCTGCCAAAACATTGTCGATAGCGAGAGTGATGGTATTAAGTAGATTTTTTTTAATATCGAGTAATCGAAATTCAGACTTAAGCACTTCAATCCTACCTGGATTACTAGTAGCTTCTACATCTAACATTTTCAACTCAGTAGAACGCGAGTCCGCCAGTGTTTTTAACTGGGTGAGCTCGGCTTCAACAATGAGTTTTGAATCTTTTTTATTTGTGGGAAGTTCAAGTTTTTTTTGAGTGGCCTCAAAATCTTGTTTTGCCGCCACCAACTCTTGGCGGATAACTTGTGGGCGAGCTTGCTGTATAACTAATTCGTTTTCTATCTTTTTAAGTTGCTCATCTAAGACGCTGATTTTGCCTTTTTCAATAATTAATCGCTGATCCAACTCTTCAGTTGCAATGCTATTAAAATCCTCAGGTTTTTGTTTAGAGGCTTTTAGCAGGGTTTGTTCGATTTCTTTTTGAAGTTGTTTGTTTTTTCCGGGGGCTTGTTTTAATGCTTGATTAAAGTCATTAATTCGGGCTTTATTACTTTCGTTATTAGTGAGATTGTCTTGAGCCGCTTGATAAATAGACAGCACTTTTGTTTTTAAAGCCTCATCAATCCCTTGCCGTGTATTGATGCTCTCAATTTTAGATTTTAATGTTTCTTTATTAATGTCAATCGTCGCGCTGTTTTGTTTTCTATCGGGAGCCACTTGTTTATCAGATGCGCCAGCAATATCAGCCAAAAACAGCATCATTAACAAAAATAAAAAATGAGATTTGAAAGAAAACAACGGATGATCAAAAAATTTCATGATATGAATTAACACTAAAAGTTAAAATTGATAGAGGTTACAAAAATATAGCTTTAAATTTAAGTCCGTAGACTAAAGTCGCTTTTATCTGAAGTGGACAGTTGATAATATAGATAATTCTAGCAAAACTAAGGGCATTATAACCTAAGATACTCATTACTGATTTATGTAAGCATTTAACGACCTAAACCCTTAACAACAAACTTAGGTGACTTAAATGAAATCGACTCTCAAGGCAAACCTAGTCGCCTCTCGTGTTATTTTTACTTTTGAAAGCCTTCATGTTTAGGAAATTAAGACCGTATAAAACTTAAAAATTTACACTTTATTTGTATCGAACAATATTAAACAGGGTTTTCCTGTATTTTTACCAAGCATATAGGTTAAAATAGTTAAGTTACAAGCTGGACGAGTGAGTTGCGATGGTGGTGTTTATAGTCCCACCTCACTTGGCTTGAGTTACCACCCTGTATCCAATACGTTTCACCCATGCCTTGCCCTTATGGCTAGAGGTTATAGTGACTGTAGTTTACCGGCAGATCTACGCAACGCTCCAGTCAAATCCTTGGTAAAGAC
Source organism: Crenothrix polyspora (assembly GCA_945877505.1). Classification (GTDB taxonomy): domain Bacteria; phylum Pseudomonadota; class Gammaproteobacteria; order Methylococcales; family Methylomonadaceae; genus Methylobacter_C; species Methylobacter_C polyspora_A. Next base: position 12,942 of record CAMDWT010000031.1, on the reverse strand, counting down.
TCAATATTTTGATGACTTACTTAAAGGATAGCCACCACAAAAGTTTTTTATGCCCAACTTTAGAGTAAATACATGACAGATTTAGCGCATTACAGAAACATTGGTATCTTCGCACACGTTGATGCCGGTAAAACAACTACTACCGAGCGAATTTTAAAGCTTACTGGTAAAATTCACAAAATCGGTGAAGTACACGATGGTGAAACAACCACTGATTTCATGGATCAAGAACGTGAACGTGGTATTACTATTCAATCTGCAGCAACGACCTGTTTCTGGAAAGATTATCGTTTTAATATTATCGACACCCCGGGTCACGTTGATTTTACTATCGAAGTTTATCGTTCTCTTAAAGTTTTGGACGGTGGTATCGGCGTTTTCTGTGGATCAGGTGGTGTAGAACCTCAATCAGAAACCAACTGGCGTTATGCGAATGACTCTAAAGTTGCCCGAGTTATCTATATCAACAAACTTGATCGTATTGGTGCAGACTTCTACCGTGTTGTTAAGCAAGTAGAAGAAGTTTTAGGTGCAGTACCCGTGGTAATGACCTTACCGATTGGTACGGAAGATGAATTCTCTGGCGTCGTTGATTTATTAACTCAAAAAGCATGGGTGTGGGATAACTCTGGCGACCCAATGAACTACGTCATCGAAGACATTCCAGCCGATATGGTTGAAATGGCAAAAGAATGGCGTGAGAAATTAATCGACCAAGTCGCTGATCAGTTCGACGACGTGATGGAAGCTTACCTTGATGGCGAAACGCCTGACATTGATACTATCAAACGTTGTCTTCGTAAAGGGACTATCAATTTAGATTTCTTCCCAACTTTCTGTGGCTCTTCATTTAAAAATAAAGGCGTACAGTTAGTTCTAGATGGCGTTATTGATTACTTACCTTGCCCTACAGAAGTTAATCCACAACCAGAAGTTGATTTAGAAGGTAATCCAACCGGCACTTTTGCTATAGTTGATGCAGATAAACCCCTTCGTGCTTTAGCATTTAAAATCATGGATGACCGTTTTGGTGCTTTGACATTCTTACGTATCTATTCAGGTAAATTAGAAAAAGGCACTTCAGTTTTAAATACTTTTACGGGTAAAACTGAACGTATCGGTCGTATCGTAGAGATGCATGCTGATGTTCGTGCTGAGCTTGAATCTGCTCAAGCGGGTGATATTGTTGCTGTTCTGGGCATGAAAAATGTACAGACAGGGCATACCTTATGTGACCCTAAATTCCCTGCGACTTTAGAGCCTATGGTTTTCCCTGATCCCGTTATTTCTTTAGCTATTTCTCCAAAAGATAAAGCGGCTTCTGAAAAAATGGGTATCGCCTTAGGTAAGATGATTCAAGAAGATCCTTCATTCCATGTTGAAACCGATGAAGACAGTGGCGAAACCATCCTTAAAGGTATGGGCGAGTTACATCTTGACATCAAAGTTGACATTTTAAGACGTACTCATGGTGTTGACGTTGTTGTTGGTAAACCTCAGGTTGCTTACCGCGAAACCATCACTAAGGCTGTTGAAGACGAATATACTCATAAGAAACAATCGGGTGGTTCTGGCCAATACGGCAAGATTAACTACATTATTGAACCCGGTGAGCCAGGTTCAGGTTTTGTCTTCCAATCTGCGGTTACTGGTGGTAACGTTCCTCGTGAATATTGGCCTGCAGTTGAAAAAGGCTTTAAAAGCATGCTGGATAAAGGTGTTTTGGCCGGCTTCCCTTGTTTAGATTTTAAAGTTATTTTGACCGATGGTGCTTTCCACGCAGTTGACTCATCAGCTATTGCCTTTGAAATTGCTGCAAAAGCGGCATTCCGCCAGTCAATTCCAAAAGCAAGCCCACAGTTAATTGAGCCTATCATGGCTGTAGATACCTTTACGCCGTCAGATCATGTTGGTGATGTTATTGGTGACCTTAACCGTCGCCGTGGCATGATTAAATCACAAGATGCTGGTGTTACTGGCGTACGTATTAAATCGGATGTGCCATTAAGCGAAATGTTTGGTTACATCGGTGACTTACGTACAATGACTTCTGGTCGTGGACAATTCTCTATGGAATTTTCACACTATATGCCATGTCCTAAAAACGTGGCGGATGAAGTTATTAAAGAAGTTAACGAACGTAACGCTAAAAAGAAATAATTGATCAAGTAGCCGAATAATTGATTATCCGGCTACTTTTAGTTATAGCTAGATCTAATGTAAGGATATGCTTAGTAATTAAGCATATCCTGCATCACTTTTATAGTTTCTCTGGACCTGCGGGAAACTGCATAGTCATACAATGTAAACTACCATATTGCTGAACTAGTGGTCTGCAAGGTATTGCGATAATCTCATGGTTTGGAAAACACTCAGTTAATCGTTTTAAAGCGACTTCATCCATTGGATCCCCATAAGTGGGCACCATTACCGCGTGATTAATGATCAAGAAATTAGCATAATTAGCAGGTAATTGCTGACCTTCTTCATCAAAAATTGGTTTTGGCAAGGGTAACGCCACTAAATGGTAGGGATCATTCGCTTGGTTTCTAAATGCCTGCAATTGCCTTTCCATAAATTTCAAGCTGGTATAGTGCATATCATCGGCATCATCACAACTTGTATAAGCAATCGTGTTGGCAGAACAAAAGCGCGCTAACGTATCAATATGGGCATCAGTATCATCACCGGATAGATTCTCTTGATCTAACCATAATACCCGCTTAGCTCCTAAGCTCTCTAAAAGTTGTTGTTCGATTTCTTGCTGAGTTAGACCTTTGTTTCTGTTTGGATTAAGTAAACATTGTTTAGTCGTTAAAACAGTATCTATTCCATCACTTTCTACGCTGCCACCTTCCAGAATAAAATCGACATCTTTATGGGCTTTACCTTTAAAAGGTTTTGCATTGAGTAGTTTATGATTAAGAGCATTGTCATTCTGATGTTGGTATTTCTCTCCCCAACCATTAAATAAAAAATTTAAATGCGAGATAGCCCCCTCTTTTTCTACACTTAAAAAAACCGTATCTCTTACCCAAATATCATTAACAGTGGCATGGATAAAATCTATATCATCGTGATTAGTTATTAATGTTTGAATATGTTGTTGATGGCTATCATCCCTGCAGACGATAATGAGTCGTTGATATTGGGTAATCGTATCAGCAATTACACTGTAAGATTGCTCTACAGTTTCTAAGCTACTACTGAAATCACCGGTTTTATGTGGCCAGGCAATTAAGACGGCTGATTGTTTTTCCCATTCGGCTGGAAATCGATTCATTGTTTTTATTTTCCTGTGGTTGTACCTTCCAGCAGAGTGCCAGAAGTTGATTGTGATAACATTTCTTTAGCATGAGCCCTCGTATTGGCAGTGATCGTAACGCCGCCTAACATTCTGGCAATTTCTTCGATGCGTTCATCATGACTCAATACTCTGACACTGGAAGAGGTGATATCGGTTTTGTTACTTTTTTCAACATAAAGATGTTGATGAGCTTGTGCCGCAACTTGCGGTAGATGTGTGACACACATCACTTGTCTAGTAAGGCTTAAACTGCGTAATTTTTGCCCTACAATTTCGGCAACCCCCCCGCCAATCCCAGAGTCCACCTCATCAAAAATGAGTGTAGGCGTGGTTTTGTCATTGGAAGTAATCACCTGAATCGCCAAACTAATGCGTGATAATTCTCCCCCAGAAGCCACTTTAGTGAGTGGTTTTGGTGGGAGGCCGGGGTTGGCGCTGACTAAAAACTCTATTTTATCGTGGCCATTTAATTTTGGAGCATCAGTTTCTAAATGAGCGATATCAACCAAGAACTCACCTTGTGGCATGCCTAATTCTTTGATCATATCTGAAATCAGCCCTTGTAACTTCTGAGCAGTAGAACGACGTTGTTCTGAAAGTTTATCTGCTAATTTATAGTAGTTTTCAAGTAACTGTGCTGTTTCTGCTTTTAAAATTTCTATGCGCTCTTCGCTATGTGTCAAACTATCTAATTCAACGTCCAGTTTTTCCGATAATTCAGGAAGCTCATCAGGACTAACATGATGCTTTCGACTCAAATTCTGTATAACACCAATTTGATTTTCAAGAGCGTCCATGCGCTGAGGATCTGCTTCTTGAGATTCTAAAAATCGGCGCAATTGAATAGCCGCTTCTTCTGTTTGAATTTGAGCCTCTGATAATAAAGTACATATTTCAGATAACTCAGGTGCGTACTGAGCAATACCTGTTAATTCACTGACACTATGACTCAGCATTTGATTAACCGAATTCTCGTCACTTTCATAGAGCAGATCAACCTGGGCTTGACCTGTTGATAAAATCTGACCTAAGTTCGCCATCCTGCTATGTTCTTCCAATAGCGTTGCATAACTATACTGACTAAAATCCAATTGCTGCAATTCTTCGATCTGGTAACGGAGTAATTCTTCCCGTTCGGTTTGATCGACACTTGCTTTTATTAAGTTTGCCAGTTCTTTATGGCTTAATTGCCATTGTTTAAAGCACGTATTAACTTGATCTAAAAGCCCTTGGTTTTTTGCATAAGCATCTAGCAATCTACGCTGTTCATCACTATTAAGTAACGTTAAGTGCGCATGTTGACCATGAATTTCAACTAACTTCTCACTCAACTGCTGCAAATATTGCAAAGTCACCGGACGATTATTTATATAAGCTTTAGAGCGACCATCTTGATTGACAATGCGTCGAATCAGACAATGCTGTTCGTCATCCAGCTCATTATCCTGCAGCCATTGTTTTGCATCGGGTGCATCGCCCAAATCAAATTCAAGATTAACTTCCGCTCGTTTGCAATCAGGTCGAACGTAGCCAGAATCTGCCCTATCACCCAAAGCTAACCCTAAAGCGGTTAAGAGAATAGATTTACCCGCACCAGTTTCGCCTGTCAGCACTGACATGCCAACTTCCAAATCTAGATCAAGTGATTTGACCACTGCAAGGTCAATAATAGTAAGGTTTAATAGCATATTTTTATATGTGGTAACCACTACTCCAATTTAATTTATTTCTGAGTATCTGAAAAAAATCATGCCCTTCAGGATGAAGAATTCTAATAGGGATAGGATCTTTTTTAATTAAAATTTTGTCGCTAATTAAAACGTCAGGGATTTCAATATGATCACAGATAACTAACGCATTAATTTGTTTAGTTTGGCAGAAGCTAATTTCTATCTCTGCCGTATCATGAATAACAATGGGACGATTTGACAAGGTATGTGGATTAAGCGGAACCAAGACCAATGCATTTAATGAAGGGTATAAAATAGGCCCACCTGCGGATAAGGAATAGGCCGTTGATCCGGTTGGTGTTGAGATTATCAAACCATCTGAACGCTGTGAATTTAAAAAAACATTATCAATTTTAGTCACAATCTCAATCATACTGGGGGTAACCCAACGAAGAATGCTGACTTCATTAACGGCCGTTTCCTCATGAATGACCTGATTATCCCTAACAATTTTGGCGCGTAATAAATAACGTTTTTCTTCTGAGTAATGGCCTTGGAGGATATGATGTAATTTTGCGGGTAATTCGTTGGGTGATATATCAACTAAAAAACCCAATCGTCCAAGGTTAATGCCTATCAAAGGAATGTCAAACTCTACAATGGCTCTAGCAGCGGCTAAAAAAGTACCATCCCCTCCGACAGCAATCACCAAATCACAATACAATCCAAGTCTTTCCTTAGCGCATGAAGCCACACCTTGCTTGTTAATAAACCTTGCACTGTCATCTGCAACGAACACCACATATTGTTGTTGAATTAAATAATCATAAAGCTCTGACAAGGTTTCAGCAATTCTGGGATCGCTTGGTTTGCCAATAATTCCTATGGTTTTAAAAGGTGTATGCATCGATGATTAAGAGTCCGTTTAAAAATATGATTATACAAAAAATGCCAATTCGCCTGTAGCTTTTACAGAATTATTGACCATAGTGCCTTAATGGTTAACAGCTTAAGCCACTTCGGGCGATAAAACCATTATAATTATCATCTTTCAACTTAAAGTGAATAGGGCAGGGATCTTGTTTTATATTAATACAAATTATGATTGAGGTAGATGTTATTATCATCGGTGCAGGAGCCTCCGGCTTAATGTGTGCCATTGAGGCGGGCAAACGCGGCCGACATGTATTAATTCTTGATCATGCCAACAAAGCAGGGAAAAAAATCCTGATGTCTGGAGGCGGTCGCTGTAACTTTACTAATTATTCTATTGAGCCCAGCAATTTTATTTCGAAAAACCCACATTTTTGTAAATCAGCCTTAAGTCGATATACCCAATGGGATTTTTTAGCCTTAATCGAGCGCTATCAAATTCCTTATCATGAAAGAGATCACGGGCAGCTATTTTGCAACGACAGTGCCAAAGATATTCTAACTATGCTGTTAACAGAATGTAACCATGTTGATGCGCGCGTGCAATTGAATACATCTATTGAAGCTATCACGATAATCGACAATCATTTTCACCTTGCCACCATTCAAGGTCACTATAAATGTCAATCTTTAGTCGTAGCCTCGGGCGGCTTATCTATCCCAAAAATGGGCGCCACTCCCTTTGGCTATAAACTGGCCCAACAATTTAACATCCCTGTGATTCCGACTCATGCCGGCTTAGTGCCTTTCACCTTGCAGCCTGCTGACAAAGAAACCTTCTCATTGTTATCCGGTATTGCTGTACCCTGTATCATTACTAATAAACTACAAAGCTTTAAAGAAAATATTTTATTTACCCATCGGGGACTTAGTGGCCCTGCGATATTGCAAATATCATCTTACTGGTGCGCAGGTGATGAGATAACTATAAACTTATTGCCCAGCATTAATATTGAAACAGACTTAAAGACTAAACGTCAGCACAAGATAAAGAATACGTTAAAAACCATTTTGGATGATTTTTTACCGAAGCGATTGTTGGGCTGTTTATTGCCTGAAACTCTATTAAATACCTCTTTACAAGATATAGCGGATCACCAAATAAATTTGATAGCGAGTCAGTTACATAATTGGACTATTAAACCTAATGGTACTGAAGGTTATCGCACCGCTGAAGTGACTGTAGGTGGCGTAAGTTGTGATGCAATATCTTCTAAAACTATGGAAAGCCACCAGGTGCAAGGCCTTTATTTTATTGGTGAAGTCCTTGACGTAACCGGTTGGCTAGGCGGCTATAATTTTCAATGGGCATGGTCATCTGCTTGGTGTGCAGGACAATATGTCTAATCACGACTATGTTGTTTATTTTTAGCGACAAGGAAAATAATCTAAAATAATCAACCCTCCTATTTCACCTCACAAATAACGCATTTTCTGTTAAAAGAAGATTTTTAAAACAACTTAATACCTCTAACAATGAATAAAATTTTAAATAAAAGCTTCATGACCAACCTGCTATCTGTCGTCATTATTGGTGTCGGTTACCTAAGCCCTGTACAACCAGAATTAATTAAATCGATAGGTTACTTTGCATTGTCAGGTGCTATTACAAATTGGCTTGCGATTTACATGCTATTCGAGAAAGTGCCTTTTTTATATGGCTCTGGTGTTATTCCTGCTCGTTTTGAAGAATTTAAGCTTTCTATCAAACAGCTGATGATGCATCAATTTTTTACTGTCAATAATATCGAACAGTTTATTCAAACTGAAGAGCAGCAAGGCAGTAAGATGCTTAATTTAGAGCCTTTTTTAAACGCCGTTGACTACGATAAAATCTACGAAAGTTTAGTTTCATCTATTATGGAATCTTCTTTTGGCGGTATGCTTTTAATGATGGGTGGACCAGATGCCTTAGTGCCTTTAAAAGAACCCTTTACTGAAAAAATGAAACATACCTTGGTTGAAATGATTGCCTCAGATCGCTTTAAAGCCGCCCTAAAAGACGGTTTAGATGCACATAAAATCGGTATTGATATCATCGATAAAATTGAAAATGTCATCGATAAGCGTTTGAATGAACTAACGCCTCAACTCGTTAAAGAAATGGTCCAAGCTATCATTAGACAACACTTAGGTTGGTTGGTAGTTTGGGGGGGTATTTTCGGTGGTTTAATGGGCGCTCTATTTATTTTTGCGTAATGCTGACCGTTGACTTAGCTTTTGAAGAATTTGGGCATACAAACGCTATACCGCTTGTTATATTGCACGGTTTTTTTGCCTCTTCTCGCAATTGGCGACTGGTAGCAGAAAAACTAGCCATTAAGTTTCATGTCTATGTGTTAGATATGCGTAATCATGGCGCCTCACCGCATCACCCCCTGATGGATTATCAGGTTATGGCGGATGATCTGTTAGCCTTTATGACCACGCAGGGTATAAAGCAAGCAAATGTGCTTGGCCATAGCATGGGCGGTAAAGTAGCGATGTGGTTCGCACTCAATTATCCAGCGTTAGTGGGTCAATTGATTGTGGTAGATATTGCTCCTGTTAGCTATACACACTGCTTCAATCATTTGATTCAGACATTAAAAAACTTACCCTTAGACAAAATCAAAAATCGTAAAGAAGCTGATTTATGGCTGGCTGATGAGATACCCGAACTGAGTTATCGCCAATTTTTGCTGCAAAACCTACTGTTACAAGAGGGCGTTTATTATTGGCGTGTTGATTTGGATATTTTTTACAATACTGCGGCCAATATCATTGCTTTCCCAAGTATTGAAGTGGTAACGCCCTATGCTGGAAACGCATTATTTTTGAGTGGCGAATATTCTGGGTTTGTTAAACAAGAAGATATATCTTATTTATTTCCAAAGGCCCAACTAAAGACTATTGCTAAAGCGGGGCATTGGCTTCATGCACAACAACCCACTGCCTTTATAGATGAGGTTGAAGATTTCTTAATGATTTCATAAGTAAACACGTAAACGCAGTGCATACCAACCGTAAGTCGGTATGCACTGGTTTAAGGCTTTATTATTTCTTATCTAGTTTACTGCGGGCTACATCCATTAATTTACGTCCTAACTCAATAATAGGTTCACGTTTAACAACCGCCGTATAAGCTAATAAGCCCATTATCAAGCCATATAATAATTTTTCAAAAGCAGAGGTGCTATCTTGATTAACGGCAAATACTTCATCTGATGCTTTCGCAACAACAGTTTGTACAGCGACTTTAGAAGGCGTTACTTCTGAGCTCAAATCAGGCAAACCTAAACTTCTAAAGGTATCGTAATCTTGCCAGATAGGATATTTTCCTTGCCATAGTTTTTTAGAGAAATAGGGTGCTAAACTCATTCCATGAGCTAAAGGGATACCTTTATCATCAATAAAGCCTTTATATACCACCAAACTAATGTCACCACCTTCTCCATGACCATTCGTCGTAAATGACTTTTCAACGTGATCATGAAACATCCAGATACCCTGGCCAAAACTATTCAAACCATCATCTACACCACTTAATTCCAAATCAAGTCGTTGCGCTGGTACCATCCCATGAACATCTCGTTGAATATATGAACCAGGCCCATTGTCAACCCCATCATAATGGGTAGCAGTCGGTTTATGGCCATGAATATGCATGGCAAAGGATTCGGTATGTCCGTTTAAAACACGCAGCTTAACTTTCTGATTTTCTTCCATGTGAATTAACGATTCCCTTAAGGTGTAAGGGAAAGAACGACCGTTGAGCATGAAATAATCATCGGTTGCATCCGTGATGTCATATTCCATATTCATGTGTTTGGCGATTAAACGAGGATCATTGGCTGATCTAGCCACTAACTCGTGTAACTCTTTATCGGCCGATTGATAATGTAAATCATATTCACGCGCATACTTTTCAAGTACAGCAGAAGAAGGATGACGAACCTGACCTGCACCAACATTTAAGGTTTGCACCCAGTTATTAGGGCGATTCTCTTCAACCACAAAAATACCTTGCAAGCCCATTGGAATATGGGTGTGCGGCTGAACGTGACAATGATAGTACATGGTGCCCGGTTGACGAGGCTTAATTACATAGGTTTTACTTTGGCCAGGCATCGTATCCATGTTACTGGTTTGTCCAACACCATCATTTCCGGTACCACTCATATCCATAAAGGGATGATCAATCCCATGTAAATGAATTGAATGAGGTAAATAATGTGTGTTCTCTAACACTATCCAAACCACATCGTCTTGCTCAACACGGATAACCGGAGAAGGTACGCGTAGCAAAGGATTAGCTTCTAATTCATAAAGACTTTTAGTCGACATGTCGCGCGTTTTTGGAGCAAAAACCCAAAAAGTCGGTTGTATTCCTGGTGAAATATCGAAAGTGGTGGTTGGGTCCTTCATATCAGGAGAATTACCATTGAGCTCAACCACTTCAAGCTTAATAATGATTTTATCAGGGTCACCATCACCATCAGTATCGTCTGATAAGGTAACCGCATCTGCCGCCAGTTGAGTTGCCATTAAGGTATCCATTGAAACCCCATTGGTACCTTTTACAAAAGCGGCAATATCAGCGGGATTATCAGGGTTACACAATTTAGATTCTTGTATTTTAACGCCATCAATAGTTTGTTCTTTACGCCAAGCGGGATCCGTAAATTCAGAGCAAACCTCTTCCACTGGCCCTAAATCAACTTTAGCTGAAGAAGGCAAGTCACTAGCAGCATGACTTAAGGCGTGCATAAGGAGCAGTACAGAGGCTCCAGTAAAAGTAATAAGTGTTTTACGCATACAACGACCTCAGAAACGCTAGATTAAGGAATGAAATACCGTTTATAACGATATATTTATAATTGTTTTTTATATTTTAACTGATAATTTTGATTAAGTCTTATTTGGCTATCAGCTGGGATTATCAAACGGTTAAATTATTTTACGTCTTAAATTAGAAAAAAATTTATACTAAACGGATATCCAAGCTTAAAAATAAAAACTTTTAAACTTAACCTGTAAATAAACTGATTTATTCCACACTTATTGTGGTGATATCAATAACCGAATATAACCCTTAATTGTGAAAAAGCAATCTCAACACTATTTAGTTGGTATAGATTTAGGCACAACCCATACCGTTGTAGCTTTCGCCAACATTGAAAAAAACAATCAAGAAATACAACTATTACAAATTGAACAGTTAATTTCTCCAGGACATATAGCGGCAAGACCTTTGTTACCCTCAGTGCGGTATCATCCGGCAGCGGGAGAACTAGCCGCCGTTGATATTGCATTCCCCAGTGATACTTCAGAAAATCTATCTTCAGAAGAACGTCCCATTATAGGTGAGGCCGCTCGCTTATTGGGTGCAAAATCAAAAGGCCGCTTAGTAACGAGTGCTAAAAGCTGGCTATCACACCCCTCTGTAGATCATTCAGCTGAAATCTTACCATGGGGTAGTAGCGATGAAATAAGCAAAGTATCACCCATTAACGCCAGTGCTAGTTATTTAGCGCATATTCGCACTGTCTGGGGGCATAAATTCCCTAATGCGCCATTAGAACAGCAGGATATTATCATTACTGTTCCCGCTTCTTTTGATGAAGCAGCCCGAGCGCTCACATTAGAAGCTGCCGCTATAGCCGGCTTAGCCAAGGTTCGCTTACTAGAAGAACCCCAAGCCGTTTGTTATGACTGGTTAAGACTTAATGCCCCCGATATTAAACAAGCATTGAATAATGTTCATTTGCTATTAGTCTGCGATATTGGGGGCGGAACCACTGATTTAACCTTAATCAAGGTGGAAAGGGGTGAAAATGAGCCGATATTAACTCGAATAGGTGTGGGCGATCATTTAATGTTAGGTGGTGACAATATTGATCTTGCCTTAGCTCACTTAGCCGAAAGTCGTTTAACCGATACAGAAAAGCGCTTATCTGCGGCTGATCTATCGCAATTAATTGAACAATGCCGCCTCGCTAAAGAGCGCTTACTCGCTGATGACGCGCCAGATAACATAGCCATCACCTTACTGGGTGGCGGCTCTAAATTAATTGGGGGGTCTCGTTCCGTTCTATTAACGGGTGATGAAGTAAGAGCATTAGCTTTAGATGGGTTTTTCCCCTTATCAGGTGTGCATGATTTACCCGATAAAAAAAGAAGTGGCGTGGTTGAATTTGGGCTCCCCTATGCCGCTGAACCCGCCATTAGTAAACATATTGCCGCTTTTTTAAAAGCGCATACCACGACCTCAAATACCGCCTTAATGGGAGAGGGGTGCATACCAGACGCACTGCTGCTTAACGGCGGTTTATTCCGTAGCAAGCTTATCACTAACAGGTTAGTTAATTTACTTACTTCATGGAGTAATAAGGCCCCCATTTTATTAGAAAACAAACACCCAGAGCTGTCTGTTGCCTATGGCGCTGTCAGTTATGCGATAGCTAGACGTGATAAAAAAATCAAAATAGGGGGCGGTTCTGCACGTAGCTACTTTTTGTTAATTGATACGGACCATAATACTGAGCAACAAGGCATCTGTATTCTCCCGCGTGGCAGTGAAGAGGGCGAAGAAATTATTTTAAAAGATCGCCATTTTTCATTACGACTAGGTGTTCCTGTTCGCTTTCACTTAGCGTCTACAACCGGTGATACAGAATACAAACCTGGAGAATTAATCCAAATTACCGATTCTTTTTACTCCTTACCACCACTAGCGGTTGCTTTAGACGGCGATAAAAACAAACTCCATGAAGAGGCCATTGTAGAACTGGCAGTCACCCAAACTGAAGTAGGCACACTGAATATCCAATGTGTTTCAGTCCACAACAACGCGCAACGTTGGAATGTTGAATTCCAGATCAGAAACAAGGGTACTGCGGGCTTATTACCAGACACTTATACTTCACAGCAAGTTAACGGCGCAGTAGAAAAGATACAAACTATATTTGGTTCAAAATCCAAACAGATTGATCCTAAAGCGGTTAAAAACTTACGTGCTGATTTAGAAAAACAGCTTGTAAGTGTCCGTGC
>CAMDWT010000030.1 GCA_945877505.1 Crenothrix polyspora | reverse complement strand
ATAAAAAGATGGTTTAAATGGCAGAGAGTAGGTCTATATTTGTTATTAGCACTACTAACCTATTATTCTCCCGAACTTATGGTGTTTTATATCATGTGTGGGATTTATGATGTGAGTCGTAATAGTCGCTTAGACGCGAGTCTTTTGAGTCGTTATTTTTTGGGTAATGGTCTGTTAACTTGGGTTTTAGCACCGGTTAATATTTTGATGGATTTGTTCACATTACCTTTTGTGAATAAGAAAATTTATCAGTTAGATGATTTGCCAATGGATTGTCAGCAAGAAATTAATAAAATTTTAGAGGTCATTAAGTCGCAAAATATTGTTAATGAGCTGAATGATCGCGTTGAAAACATAAATAGAGGTATGATTTTTTTCAAATGGTATGGCAAAAATATCGATAACTTTTTTACAATACCCGCATTTCATGAAGAATATAAGTTTATTAAAACCATAGGTATTTCAGTTTTTAATAAACGAGTGCGGACACGTGAACATTTTGGTCCATTACGAGCTACTTTAAGATTGTTATATAACATCAATGATGTCAGTGATAGAGCGTCTTATATTAAGGTTGGATCAATAGAAAATCATTGGTGTGATAATAAATTGTTTATTTTTGATGACACTTTGTCGCATCAGTCTTTTAATGAAACCGATGGTATACGATATTGTCTGTTTGTGGATATTTTAAGACCCAGTCGATGCAATTATGTATTGGATTTTTTTGTAAAATCAATTGCGACGATAACGGATAAAATAAAATTCATTTTTTATAATCATTGGGTGCCCTTGAAGTAATAGGTACCGTAAAGGGTGGTCCGTTTTTTTGCCAATCAAGGGGTATGCTATTGAGTGGCTAGTTTATATATTCGATTTTTGACTCAAATATCTACACCTAGCCTAGGTAAAAAACTCAACTTAATAGCTTGCTCCGCATAATCAATCAGCAAAGAACGCAAAGGGTTTACATATTATCATCAGCCAAGTGCCTTGGTTTCTGCTGAATTTAATAGGGCATGGGTAATGGCGGTGATGTCAGACATGACCCAAGTGGGTTGATACTCGGATACTTTTACGTCTTGTTCGGAGGAAATACCGGTTAAGACCATTATGCTACGAATACCAGTGCGTACCGCGCCTAAAATATCCGTTTCAAGGCGGTCACCGATGGCGACTGTTTCTTCTGGCGTGGTGCCTAATAAGGCAAGTGCTTGTTGGTAAATAATAGGTTCTGGTTTGCCAATGATGGTTGGGCTTACGCCGGTAGCGACTTCAAGCGCGGCTAAAATAGCCCCATTGCCGTGGGTGACGCCATGCTCGGTGGGTAAGGTGGTATCTCCGTTGGTGCCGATAAATCTTGCGCCGGCACTAATATTTAAGGTGGCGGTGGCGAGTTTATGCCAGGTGAGGGTTTCATCTTTACCACAGACCACTATGTCGGCACCTTTTTGTTCAGTATCTTTGTCGTTATTGACTTCATAAAGACCGGTTAAGGTAAAGCCATGCTCAAGAAGTGGTTGAGTGGCGCCATCAACGCCAATGACGAAGACTCTGGTTTTCTGAGGATTGACTTGTTGGCTGAGGTAAAGGGCGGTTGCGGTACCTGAGGTGAGTATTTGTTCTTGTGTAACTGTGACGCCCATCTTTGCCAGTTTGCTGACATATTGTTGGGGCGTTAAACTCGCATTGTTGGTCGCTAAAATGAAGCGTATTTTTAGTGTATTTAAGGTGTCAAAAAATTCATTTAAACCGGGTACCGCATGAGGCCCGTGCCATAAAACTCCATCCATATCGATAATGAATGCTCGTATATTTGTAAAAGCTTGCATGATGTCGTCTCAATAGCGCGTGATGTTTCTGGGTTCAAAAAATTAATGGGCACTAGCATAACGTCCACTGGGTTTCGAAACAAGTCACATTAAGCTAAGCGGTAATTTTGGTGGATTGTGGTCAAAAATGAGTTAATACGTATTGTGCTCTTTTATCAGCCTCTGAAGGCAGGTTGTCGGTTTTATTTTTTATCCAAGTGCTTATGTCTTTCCACGTAGTGGGAGCTTGTAAGTCACGAAGTAGCATGTGGTAGCCTTGTTGATAAAAGGCTATTTTTTTAGGTGATGCGCCGTTTGCGAGAAATTTTTCTATAAATTGGTAAGTCGGTTGTTTGGGAATAATGTCGTCTTTCTCACCATAAAGCATTAAGGTGTTTTCATGTAATACGGTCGCACTTTCAAAAGCATCGTCCATTAAGTCGGTTAAACCATAGAGGGTTTCTACCCGCGTCGCTTTAATAACGAGAGGGTCTCGACCTAGCGCACGGAGCATTTCAATATTGTCTGAGGGCATCACTTTGACCCCTTTACCTGTCAAGGTCAGCCATGGCAAGCTATGCGCCATGGTCCAAAGTAAGCTGGTTTGATACCAGGGCATGGTCGAGCGCGCCCAAAGTGCCGGCGCCACAAGAATAATGCCTGCGATGGCGGGGCGTTTAGTTTGGTTCATGGTATTGATGACAATGGCGCCTCCCATACTTTCACCGATCAGGAAAATAGGCTGGCTAGGATAGCGTTTTTTTATAAGTTCGATTAGGCTGAGTAAGTCGTTGCTATAGGCCGTACTGCCGGCCCATAAGCCACGATTGGGTGCGGCGCCAAAGCCGCGTTGATCATAGGCAAAGCAGGCAATACCTTGCTGACTAAAATAGTGAGCCGGTTGTTCAAAAAAATGACTGTAATCATTGAAGCCGTGCAATGCAATTAATATAGCCTGAGGTTCGGTGTCAGGTAACCAGTGGCGTAAGGGTAGATTGACGCCATCTTCTGTTACAAAGTGCGTGTCATGAAGTTGAGGGTTGTTAGTTTTGGCGCCCGGTGGATGAGTCATGGGCATACAGCCCATTAGGGAACTTAGTAAAAAAGCGAAGAGAAGGTAAGGCATCTTTATGGGTTTAAGGGGTTTTATAGCCTGTGGAATTATGCGTGACCCAGCGTTCATCGTTATTGGATAAGTGTTCTTTTTTCCAAAAGGGAGCTTTTGATTTAAGTGCTTCCATAATATATCGGCAGGCATCAAAGGCATCGCCTCGGTGAGAGGACCATATGGCTACCAAAACAATGGGCTCATTGGGCAAAATAGTCCCTACTCGATGAATGATTAACGTATCAATAAGTTGCCATTGAGCGTGTGCTTCTACCACTATGTTGTCGAGTTGTTTTTCAGTCATGCCGGGATAGTGTTCTAGCGTCATGCCTTTAACGGCGACATTTTCATTAAAGTCGCGCATGGTGCCTATAAAAATATTGGTTGCACCAATATGGCCAAGATTTTCTGGGTGGGCATGCTGATAACGTTGAATTTCTTGGTAGGGGTCAAATGCTTGGGTGATTATTTTAAGGGTCATCGTTAACCGCCCGTCACAGGTGGAAAAAAGGCGACAATATCGTCATCACTGACTATAAAATCGTAGTTAACGTAGTCCATGTTAACGGCAACTAATATATTTTCAGATAACGCGATAGTTGGGTTGGCAAGCTTCCAGACGTCAGACACGGTTAATAAGGGTGTAAAGCTTAGAGTGTCTTCTGAGCGTCCAATGCTTTCTTTTAAGCTGGCAAAATAACGCACTTTAATTGACATAAGGGTTCACTGAGCTGTTAAAACCATAGATAATAAAACACTCTGGATAGTTTTTCTTCTTTATTATTTTAATTATATGACCTATACACCTCATTTTAATCAAGCTGGCGAAGCTCACATGGTCGATGTTGGCAAAAAAGCCATTACGGAACGCGCAGCGATTGCTGAAGGTTATATTGAAATGCACGCAGAAACACTACAGTCAATTGTGGCAGGTGAGCATAAAAAAGGCGATGTGCTGGCGGTAGCAAGAATTGCCGGCATTATGGCGAGTAAAAAAACCGCTGAGCTTATTCCTCTTTGTCATCCCTTGCCGATTACGCATGTAGAAATCAATTTGACCGCTGATAGTGATAATCATCGAATACGTTGTCAGACGACTGTTAAAACAACCGGCCAGACAGGTATAGAAATTGAAGCGTTATGTGCGACCCAAATTGCTTTACTGACTATTTACGATATGTGTAAAGGGGTCGATAGAGGTATGGTGATTCAATCTGTGCAGTTGTTGGAAAAACAAGGTGGAAAATCAGGGCATTGGCAGCGTTTATAATTTGGTTTGCAGGTCTTGGTTAGATTATTGCATGCAACTGATTATCTGAATTTGATACACTAGACCCTTAAACACCTTTTTTTATGAGACTAATATGCCTATTACCTTAAAAGAGCTAGCCAATTTATGTGAAGCGCGTGTTGTGGGTGGCGATGGTGAGACATTGATTTACACGGCAGCAGATATTAAATCCGCTCAAGTAGGTCAGGTTACTCAGTTGGTCAGCCATAAATACGCTCAGTTTATTGTCAATTCAACAGCGAGTGCGTGCTTTATTGCTGAGGGTTATGCGGTGGAAAATGTGCCCGAAAATATGGCGCTACTGGTTTGTTCTGATCCAGAGATGAGTTTTATTAAGGCCTTAGATATACTTCATCCCGCTAGAAGTTACAGTGCACAGGTTGCTCCGCAGGCGGTGCTTGGCGTTAATGTAACCTTAGGGGTTAATGTTTATATTGGTCCTTATGCGGTGCTGGGTGAAAATGTGGTTATTGGTGATAACTCAATTATTTTGGCGGGCGCTTATTTAGGTAATAATGTAAAGATTGGGAAAAATTGCCAAATTAATCCTTATGCCGTTATTTATGACGCGGTGGTTTTGGGTGAGCATGTCATTATTCATTCTGGCGCTATTATTGGAGCCGATGGTTTTGGCTATAAATTTAGAAATAATCGCCATATTAAGGTGCCTCAGGTCGGTAATGTCGTGATTGATGATCACGTTGAGATTGGTGCTAATACCTGTATTGATAGAGGCGCTTTAGGCAGTACGATCATAGGTTCGGGTACTAAAATCGATAATTTGGTGCAGGTGGGTCACAATAATAAGGTTGGAAAAAACGTCATTATGTGTGGTTTAACGGGGGTTTCTGGCTCTTGTAATATTGAAGATTATGCTATTTTGGCGGGCAGTTCAGGTGTGGCTGATCATGTCACTATCGGTCAAGGTGCGGTGGTTATGGCGCGTTCTGGAGTGGCGGGGGATGTAAAAGCAGGTACTCAGGTGTTTGGAAGCCCCGCAAAAGACAAGAAAACGGCTTATAAAGAACAGATTGCACTCAGTAAACTTCCTGAGTTGCTAAAAAAGGTAAAGTTGCTGGAAGAAAAAATAGAGGCCTTAGAAAAAGTATCTTCCTAGAATCTTAGGCTTTGCAGTGATTTATTAGAAGTAAAGAAACATTCGTTTGAACAACACATGACGAATTACCCAGTATTATAGTAAACTATAGAAATATAAAAAACGGTTTAGCACGATGACAGTAAAAGACAACGTACATTTGCACGAAATCAATAAGTTTGGCTCTATGGCTGAACGCTGGTGGGATACTGAGGGTGAATTTAAAACCTTGCATGATATCAACCCGTTACGTATTCAATTTATTCAGAGTTTTGTGGATATTGCGGGTAAGCGTATGGTTGATGTTGGCTGTGGCGGCGGTATTTTAACGGAGGGATTAGCTAGGTTAGGCGCTGATGCCTTAGGTATTGATCTGAGTGAAGAATTGATTGATATTGCTGATTTACATGGCTTGGAAACAGGCGTTAGTGCAAATTATCAAAAAATAAGCGCAGAAAATTTAGCGGAACAACAGGCTGAAAGTTTTGATCATGTTACTTGTATGGAAATGTTAGAACATGTGCCAGATCCAGGCTCTATTATTTCTGCTTGCGCTACGCTTGTGAAGCCAGGTGGGATGGTGTTTTTTTCTACGCTTAACCGCAAACCTAAAGCGTATTTAATGGCGATTGTTGCAGCGGAGCATGTTTTGCGGATGCTGCCTAGAGGCACGCACGATTATAAGACGTTTATTAAACCTTCTGAGTTATGTCAGTCTGCACGTAATGCAGGCCTTGAATTACAAGGCATGGTAGGTATTGAATATAACCCTTTTAATAAGCTGTTCAGTTTAGGCAAAGATATTGACGTTAATTATATTGCGGCATTTAAACGTATAGAATAAGGTCTGATGTCGACTGATTTTAAATTATCCTGCGTATTGTTTGACCTCGATGGAACACTGGTTGATACGGCGCCAGATTTAATCGCTAATCTAAATGATGCCTTGGTTTATCATGGTTTTTCTGAGATTGTCGATCATTCTGTCAAACCTTTTATTTCTTTTGGTGCCGCAGGGATGGTTAATTATGTTCTGAAACAATCAGTTTCAGAAGAAGTTAAGGCCGCCGTAGTCGACACGATGCTAGCTTATTATCAAGCTAATATCATTGAACATTCGCTCGTCTTTGCAGGTATTTTAGACGCCTTAGCGCATATTGAAAGTAAGGGGCTTAAGTGGGGTGTCGTTACAAATAAACGCGAGCGCTTTACGACGCCTTTGATGGCCGCTTTAAATTTAACCGATCGAGCCGCTTGTATTATCAGTGGTGATACCACGGGAAATTCGAAGCCTCATATTGAACCAATGTTGATGGCTTGCAAAATAGCCGAAGTGCTACCTCACGAATGTGTTTATGTCGGCGATGCACCTCATGATATTACGGCTGGAAAAAATGCTCAAATGAAAACAATAGCGGCGCTATATGGATATATTAATTCAGATAATCCACCCGAAACATGGGGTGCTGATGTGTTGATTAACTCTCCTGAACAATTAACCGATTGGATAAACTCAGTATTATGTCTTTGAAACAGCAGGTCATTTTAATCACAGGAGCGGGTGGCGGCTTGGGTCGCATGGCGGCTTTAACGCTGGCTAAAGCGGGCGCTCATGTCATTTTGCTGGATAAAAACATCGCCAAATTGGAAGCGGTTTATGATGCTATTTTGGCAGAAAATGCGCCTCAACCTATTATTTATCCCTTTGATCTTGCTGGCGCTAATGAAAATGACTATCAGGAATTAGCCGATAAAATTGCTGAAGAGTATGGTTCATTGCAAGGTTTGTTACATTTAGCGGTTGAGTTTAGTTCATTTACACCTATGGCTCAGTTGAGTACTAAAGACTGGGGGCATACCTTAAATGTGAATTTAAATGCGGCTTTTCTATTAACGCGCGTCTTATTGCCGGTTATGGAAAAGAGTCAACACGCATCGATTGTCTTTACATCAGACTCCTCCGCAAGAAAGTCTCAAGCGTATTCAGGTGCTTATGGCGTGTCTAAAATAGCGATGGAAGCGTTAGCAAAAATTTTAGCGGAAGAGTTAGAGTCAGGTAATAAAATACGCGTTAACACCTTGGTGCCCGGAGCTGTTGATTCGCCACTAAGAAAACGTGCTTATCCGGCAGAAGATAAAGCTAAGCTGCCGACTATGGATTCTTTAGCCCCCGCTTATCTTTATTTATTTAGCGCGCAAAGTATTGGCGTAACAGGGCAGATTATCAATGCCCCCACTTTCCACCTATAACTTTATTTTTATGGCAGAACGAGAAAGCTTTGTTTTAACCAGAGATGTTAACATTGTTACTATTCCTGATGGCACACCAAGTACTTTAAGCAAAGGTGAAGAAGTCACTATTCATCAGTCTTTGGGTAACAATTATACGGTTGTGACTGAACGTGGGCATATGGTACGTATTGCGGGTGTTGATGCTGATGCTTTGGGAAAAGAGCATCATGAGTTGCATACCTTGGTGTTAGAGACCAGTGCTGAAGCGGTGGAAAAGAATTGCTGGGAGGTTATGAAAACGGTTTATGATCCAGAAATCCCCGTCAATATTGTTGATTTAGGTCTGGTTTATTACTGCCTTGTTAAGGCGCTAGATGATGAAAATGAAAATGCTGTGCATGTAATTATGACCTTAACAGCGCCGGGATGTGGAATGGGGCCTGTGATACAAGGTGATGTTGAGAAATGTATTCGTGCTCTGCCGGGCGTTAAAACGGTTGATGTTGAGGTGGTACTTGATCCGCCTTGGTCAAGAGAAATGATGTCTGAAGTAGCACAACTTCAATTAGGCTTATACTAAAACGGGGTGCTGTTTTATAGGCAAAGCCATTTTTTATTGCTATAAATTAAGTCGTTATGACCACCCTTTTTTATCATCACCCCGATTTTTTGAGCCATGATACTGGCGTAAATCATCCTGAATGTGCGGATCGATTAAGGCTTATAAATAAGGCGATGGAAGCGCCTGAATTTTCTAGTTTAATCAAAGTGCTTTCGCCTTTAGGAACTCAGCAGCAAATCGAGTTGGTACACCCTGTGAGTCATATCGACGCTATTCTTAGCGCGATTCCAGCGGATGGTCATTATTATCTAGATCAAGATACGCTTTTATCAACGGGCTCTAAACAAGCAGCTTTTCGTGCTGTGGGTGCTGTATGTGATGCCGTTGATAAGGTGTTAACAGGTAAGGCACAGAATGCTTTTTGCGCGGTGCGTCCCCCCGGCCATCATGCAGAAGCAGAAGCCGCGATGGGTTTTTGCTTATTCAATAATATAGCCATTGCTGCAGAATACGCACGCCAACACTATCAGGTGAAGCGTATTGCCATTGTTGATTTTGATGTTCATCATGGTAATGGAACCCAAGCAATTTTTTATAATCAAGCTGATGTTTTGTATACTTCAACTCATGAGAGTCCCAATTATCCAGGCACGGGCTTTCCAGCAGAAACAGGCGTGGGTAATATTATCAATGTGCCCTTGTTAGCGGGTGATTGTGGGGTTGAATTTAGAAAAAAATATCGTTCAATTATTTTCCCTGCCTTGAGACATTTTCAACCTGAATTACTATTGATATCCGCAGGTTTTGACGCGCATAAAGACGATCCTTTAGCTTCAATTAAGTTGGTTGAAGATGATTTTTATTGGTTAACACACGAATTAATGCTTATAGCCGATGACTATTGTGAAGGCAGAATCATTTCTGTTTTGGAGGGTGGTTATCATCTCAAGGCTCTAGCAGCGAGTGTTGCAGCTCATGTTAGCGCATTGATGGGCGTATAGTTTAATGCTGCGTTTCTATTTTTTATATTTATCAAACATACACTGTTGCTTAAACCTTTTGGAAATTAGCAGTAGAGTAGGGTATGTTAATCAAAGGTATTTACTCACTCATTAGGCCTCCGAATCAACGCAATGACACATTCATCTACTTCAGTTTGCACCGTCGGGGTTTTTGATTCT
This sequence comes from Crenothrix polyspora, assembly GCA_945877505.1. Lineage (GTDB taxonomy): Bacteria > Pseudomonadota > Gammaproteobacteria > Methylococcales > Methylomonadaceae > Methylobacter_C > Methylobacter_C polyspora_A. Next base: position 19,373 of record CAMDWT010000030.1, on the reverse strand, counting down.
GGAGTCGGTGGCTTGTCTGTACTTAAAGCTATACGAAAAGAACATCCTAGCGTCGATTTTATTTATCTCGCAGATTCAGGAAATGCACCCTACGGAAGCCGATCCGTCGAGTTTATAGAAAATAGAGCCTCTCAGATAGCGGATGCTTTAGTAAGTACTGGAGCCCAGATTATTGTGGTTGCCTGCAACACCGCGACGGCTGTTGCGGTTGAAAAGCTTCGCGCACAATTGAGCGTTCCCGTGATTGCGATGGAGCCTGCTATAAAGCCGGCCGTCGCGCATACGAAGACGGGGGTTATTGGTGTTCTTGCCACCGAAAGAACGCTGGAGAGTCTGGCTGTGGCAAGGTTATGTGCAGAATTTGGTCAGGGTGTGAAAATACACCTACAACCCTGTCCGGGATTAGTTGAGTTAGTTGAGCGAGGAGATCTCTCATCCCCTTGCACCGAAGCACTGCTTAGAAAGCTTATTTCGCCGTTGATAGCGAAAGGCGCCGACACCCTTGTACTCGGTTGCACACACTATGTATTTCTAGAGCCGATGATACGAAGCATTGTTGGGCCAAGCGTCCATATAATTGAGTCATCAGCAGCCGTTGCTCGGCAAACCATGCATCATTTAGCGCTTATGAATAATAGGGCTTTAAGCGCTTGTGCGGGCCGAGAGTTATTCTTGACAACGGGAATACCTAAAAATGCCCAAGCCGTGTTTTCACAATTATGGGGGGCCTGTGTTGAGGTTCAGCCATTCGATCATAGAAATACGCACGAAGAAGTTTAAGTAAGGGATTTGACGCTTATCAGAATGATACAAAAACGTCATAACCTTAAAACCTAAATAGCTTCATTACCCGTTTCACCTGTCCGTATTCGGATCACTTGAAAGGCTTCGGTTACAAATATCTTTCCATCCCCAATTTTTCCTGTTCTAGCTGTCTTAACAATGGTATCGACAACTCTCTCTAGATTGTCAGTCGCTACGATGATTTCCATTTTAACTTTTGGCAGAAAATCAACCACATATTCTGCGCCCCGATAAATTTCGGTATGTCCTTTCTGACGGCCGAAGCCTTTAACTTCTGAGACAGTAATGCCTGTCACCCCAATATCCGTAAGAGCCTCGCGCACTTCTTCAAGCATATGTGGTTTTATTATTGCGGTTATTAATTTCATTTACTCGCCCTCAAGCTGTTATTGCTTATTTCAGTCCAAATGATGACTACGTAATTTAAGTAAGTTCATCGTGATTATTGTGCAAAATAATTTTGAATCGATATTATTATAATATTGACTCGAAACTATATTCAAGCTAAATTGCAGTTGGTGTCGAATCAAAATCAATTGAACGGATTTAATTTTATAGCTAGTTAAATGAAAAATGAGGTATAGCGATGTTTACAACGATAAGGGTAGTAAAAAAGAGAGCGACTGTGTTTTGTTTTGAAATCGTGTTACTGCCTTTACGTATAACTAATATGTTGGCTTTGTTGGTTCATGGTTTTGGGCATGCCTTTCTGCTATTTATAGTGACAGGTAAGTTAAGTTCATTTAGCTTCAACCTACTATCTGAAGGGGTTGGACTTAATAATCTGCTAAAAAGTTTACTGCCTTTACAGTCTTTGCCTCAATGGTCAGAAAATACACCTAAAATTATTAATACAGTGTCTACGACTATGAAATGTCGACTAGTTGCTATTGGAGGGATAGCGATGAACTTATTCAGTATGGGAGTCGCTTTTAGGCTGGCTCTGCACTTAAATACTTCTATACAGTTTCCTCAACTAGAACTTTGCTTTTATAACACGCTGTTGGTGTATTTTATGGTGAGTTCTTTTTTGGCTGTGCTTTCTTTGCCTGATATTCATGCCTTTATAAAAGGTAACGCTGAATTTTTTGCCTGTGGTCCGGCCTTTGCTATTCGATATAAGTTAACCGAGGAAGACAAAAAATCATCAGGTTTAGCAACCGAACGATTATTAGAGTTAGTTGAAATTTTATCACGCGAAGCTGCGACGAGAGGCGGGCAATCGGGTGGTTTTTCATTTATAGCAAAAAAAGCAGGCGCTTTGTCAATTATCTTTGACAAAGTGGTTAAAGGTAAACGTGAAGATATTGTGCGAGTTCTCTGCCAGCGTTTGTTCGAGTTGTTAAGAAAAGCTAAGAAAGAAGGTTATGGTAAATGCGGAAATTTCGAAGCTGTTTTGTTACATCTACGTTATGCAACCGGCGGAGCCACACATTGGCATAACGCACAGCCACACTGGTATGAATATTTCGATAACATGACGTATCACCGTTTTGAAGAAGGTCGTTTGGTGACTGCAGACGGTGAGGTTTTTAATATGATTGCGCACAACGGGGATATGGATGGGGTGTATCTGTACTTCACCAGCCAAGGAAAAGCCGTGCGACATTACTTTACTCAAATGGAAGCTCGGGCTGTTTTTGTAAAATTAATGCCGCACTCCACCTCTCATGGTGATTCAGATTCACGAAGTGTCGCTGAATGGATGGATTTTCATTATACCCAAGGGTTAGCATACAAAGCTCTGCGGTATGCCTATTTTACCGCTGTGCTGGATTTTAATCGGGATATTGTTACGGGCCAATTTAGTCTTAGTGAGTTGTATCTCTGGGCAGATGTAGTTGATGCAGCTATTTTAAGTGCGAGTAACGCAAGTGATAACCCTATTTTCACTAGCGATCCACAAAGTATTGATGATCTAGCTAACGCCATAAAATGCCATATCCGTTCAGAACTTACTGCAGCACTAACTAAAACGTTGCTTGATAAGCAAGTTGCATGTTTTTTACCTGCTTTCGAGGATGCTTTTTATCGACATGATTTAACGTGGGTTATGGGCCAGGCTTCAAAGAATTTACTGGGTGAATTTGCATTGATGATCTGTACGACAATGGAGCCCCGCATGGGTGTTTTTTCCCTCACTCAAGCCTTTTCCATTGGTCATAATGTGAGTAGTGGGGAGATTTTTGGTAGTGCAGAGCCACAAGGTGTTACCTCATCATTACATTCCGGTATGCCAGATGATGAGGCTATGCAAATTAATCTGGAAGATGGGCAATATGCCATTATCGAATATTCTAGCGTAGGTGATAAACAGCCCATTACTATTTATGATAGGGCTCTGCAAATTGAAAATGATATCCCTCCTTTGCGATCGTCAGTTAACGCTGCTTGGTTCCCCGTTAATGGTAATCACAAAATAGAACGAGCAACACGTAAAGATAAGCCGGGTGATGAAATACAATCGGATCTTAGAGAAATTCCTTACGCCCTAAAACGTGTCGTTGAGTCATTTCAACCTGGCGGTGAAAATAGTTTAACAATGACTCATTTTTGTCGCTGTTTATTCAATAATCTTCTTAAGACTGATCGTGATCAAAAAAAATTCGATTTAGTTTTATTTGGGGTCGATTTTAACCAAGATTTAATCAGTGAGTTCGCTCTAGCTTTACAATCGTTATTGCCAGACTTAAGGGTTCGCGCAGAAAACTCAGGCAATGTTCTCAAAGAAATGAAACGTACCCGACGTGAAGGCATTGGTGGGTATGGTAAAAGTACCGTCTTTCTTGGCGTGAGCAATTCAGCACAAACACAATCGACGTTGGCCGCTATACGAAAGGCCGTTGAGCTTGTCGGTGCGGAGCATTGTTTTGTCTTGACACAAAGTTTTCTCAATTCAATGAGTCAAGCGTTGGGTCAAAGTTACGCACCAGAAGCACCGATATTACCCAATACGTTTGTTAATCTTACCCATTTATCACCCGATGGAACGAGTGGTCGACGTAGATCAGAAGCCGCAACTATTGTTCCTGTAGCGACCCAAGCCGTATTAACGGAAATTTTGCTAAGTTTACTAACCCATGCGTTGGAAAAGAAAAGGAATGAAGGCGCTTCTTATCAAGATGGGCTCGCTAAGATTGATGTGAGACATGATCTTCAGTTATCTGATTTATATGCTTTTCGTCACTTTCAAAGTGCGGTTTACGAAGTCGATATACCTAATCGTGTGGGTTTTAATAGGGCAGGCCAAGCCATCAATTCACCAGATAGTGAAGTCGTAGAAAACGAAGCGAGGGCGCGAGCAGAAAATACCATTGAATTTGTTCGTTCCTATGCTGTATTTGCGGCTTATATTGCGGTCGCTACGGTATTTGGAATACCATTTTTTTCGGTGTTAAGTGCGCCTTTGCAATTCATAACAGGCGTCAGTTTTTTGGCTCATGTGCTGGATGTGGCTTTATTTCTCAGCGCATTATGGCTTATTCATCTAGGCTTACGATGTTGGCAAGGTCGACCGCTATTTGACCGGATAGGTGCGCGAGCGGAATTGTATATTGATCGTAAATACATAGCCCGCATGGTCGAACGCTATAATGCGACGCTTTTTTCGAATGCCCCTGCATTTTTAACCCCATTTTTTTATTGGGCAGACACGGTAAGAGATGCGTTGCACCGTTATGGTATTCGTGCACATCGGGGGGTGGTGACTATTCACCGCGCACCCGATGAACGCATGGGCGTTGAAGAAGCGAACAACGCGGCTGAGGAAAATATGGTATTTGCGCAAATTGGCGGGATACGTTTTAATCACGGTCAGCCCCAATCACGAGACAAAGTGCGTTATAACTCCAAATATATGAATAGGCTTGAGCAAGATTTTTCTTCTAGGCCCTTTCAGTCAGTGCTTTCTGATAGCCTTGATAGTTTGAGAAAACAATATGACCAAAAATTGTCACCTGAAGTGCTTAGGTTAATCAATCGACGATTGATTGATTTATCGGACGGATTGATTTTTGAGTTTGTGGTTGGTAATCGTCGTAAAGACATAGTTAATCAGGCGATTTGGGACGTGATTAAATGGTTGCCTGGGGCAAGCTGGATATACTATTTAGCGCTCAATTACGGCATCGATCTTAAAGGTATCATTGGTGATGCAGATACCGCAAACCAAGCACAAATTCAGTCTACCAAGCATCCTGTTTCACCGATGGATAGTAGCACTGAAACGATGATGACTAAGCCGACCCTGAAAATATTATCCAGCGATAAAGAATTTGTAGGCCACCAAGATTTTGTGATTGTAGTGTTTTATGAAAATCAGCTCGCCATTAAGGTAGGTGAGTGTGTGTGTTTCTCAGGTGATGCGGTTAATAGCTTGGAAATACTTTTAAAACCTGGGAAGTTTAGTCAAAAAGGTACATTAGTTGATGTAAAAAACAATGATAAAGGCGGCAGATATCAAGGGCGGTTAATCGATATTGATAACCAAGAATATTTGCAAATTAGTCACGAAAAAGGCTCACAGATGCTTAATATCCCAACGGTTTCATTAAGTCCAGATCAGCAATATTATCTCAAGATACAACTAGGAATGAGCATTAAAGACACACTTCCACTAGCCGCCTAGTAACAGGATATTTTTTATGATTTTATTGGTTTTTATTCTCGCTTTTTTTGTTAGTGGTATTTTCACGCTATTAACCCTTCAAGTTAGAAAGCCGGGTGATCGCTTTATTATTCTGTTGATTTATTATCTATTGCTCTGTCTGGCTATAGGCATCGTTATCTCGGTGCTTCTCGGTGTGGCATGGCATCCGTATTTGCAAATGGCTGCTTTTGTTTATATAACCGTTTACTGGATGCGGCAAATCTGGGTATCTTCATTTTGGGGTAAATTATTAAATGAAACGTGGTTGATCTTGCATTTATTTATAGGGGGTTATCTGTATGCGGCAACACAAATTCCCTATGAAAATAAACCCTTTGCACCCATTTCCATCAATGCGCCATTGCCCCTCACAGTTGACCGATACGCTGTTCGAGAAATTTCTGGCTTGCCAATCGTTAAACAGCTGCCACCTTCAACTCTCGCAATAGAGAGACTTACTACTAAAAAGGTCACAAAAATAACTCAGCATAGTGAGCCTATGTCACTATCTTGGGAAAGTATTGCACCGTTGATGCAAAAAGATTCACATATTCATCGTGTTATGTATCAATTAAAAAAGGAGCAGGAAAGTACCTTGTCCGCTCTATTAGCTAATCTCAACGATATTTCAGCCAACAGTACACAAATGCGTCGACATGCATTAAATGCGGAGCAAATCTTAGACTTATTACAAGAACAAGCTATTTCTAATGCACATTATCAAACGCTCTTGGAAACTTGGCGATTATTGGATGATGATGAACACGCTTTTAAAATAATTCAGACAGAAGCACGGTTTCAGGCTTTGCTCAGTTTACTGGAGGACGATAAGGTTGATGAGTCTTACAAAGTAGAGTTCATTGATTATATGTCACAACAATTTTCAGGTGATGTACGATTAATCAAGCCATTAATTCACCTGTATGATCAGCTTGATGAAGCGTACCCAAGGCAAAAGCGGCTAAATCACGTTTTTATGGCTTTGTATATTGCCAAACGGGAGGCATTGATCAATGCCTTTAAAGCGATGGGTGAGCCCATTGTAAAGCCGTTGATGGATTATCGAAATAAAACGGTTTCTCATATTACCTATTCACAAGCAAGGTTAGATTTATTTTTACAACATGATTTTGGGGTTAAACTTCGCCCACTTTATGGCGTCAGTAATCCGCTGAGTCTCCGAGATTTTTTGAACAGGCAAAAATATCCTCCGCTACATAAGCTCACTGGCGCTTCTTTTGAGCAGGATCATATCCGTCGCTCTTTACTAGCGTTGGCTGAAGAAAACAGCTTGCCAGAAAGGGAGGGTCCAGTAATGGGCTTGAACATAGATAAATATAACGAGATTATGTCGCAAATAGTGGGGCAAACGTCTGAGTTAATCTATTCAGATAAGCTTGATTATTGGCTTATTCATCCAGATCCGGTCATTCGTGCTAATTTGGCTTGGTGTTTGGCTAGCATTAAATCGCCGTCTTCAGTGCCGTTGATATTTGATTTGATGAAAGATCAACATCCAGATGTACGCCGCTTTGCTGCCATTGCGGTTGGTAATTTCACAATTGTTGATGCACAAGGGGCAAACGATCAAAAATTTATTGAGATTATCCGCATGTTGCAAAATTATCGTAGCAATTCTGATAGTTTTGCACGTGGCTGGGCGGTATTGGCGCTTTCTGGCGTAGGGGATAAGCAAAAGGCGTTGTATGTTATTGATTTATTATTGAATGACGGAACTGATTCAGATTCAATTGTTGGAACGGCTGCAAGCGCTTGGCGTAGTGAAGAAGAACAAGCAGTCATGCAGAGTTGGGTTGAAACTTTAAAGAGAACACCCGAAGATTTATGGGTTAAAACGCAAGCCTTAACGGCCTTAATTGCCATTGATTCTATAGAAGCGGAGTCGCCCGAGTCGTTGGCTATTTTATTGCATTATTTACGACATACCTATGCGGTTACTCATGATAAACCTACTCTGTGGCGTTATATTGCCCCGCATTTTACCTTGCCGCAAGAAGCTGAAAATGCTGAAGATGCGGTGTTTTTTCTTGCCGACAAATACCGACATAGTTCGCCTGCGACCGGTAAACAAGACTTAAAAGCATTGCGAATGGGGTTGTGGCAAGCTTTCCAAAACCATCAGTCAGGTGATTTTTTTCAAATACTGAGTTTTTTGCGTCAGCTAGATGTCAGTGAATACCAGGCGTATTTGATTCAAAATGAAGAGCAAATTCGCCTCATGCGCATTCTGGAGTATTTTCACGCAACGTATTGGTTTTGGTTAATTTGCTGGCCCATTAGTTTACTCTGTGTGCTGGTTATTAATTACAGCTTATTACCCATGTTAAGCTTTAGCTTGCCTGCACATAAAACCCGTTATCGTCCTAATCAACGCGCTAATCCTGCCGCTGATGGTCGTAACAAGACAGTCCCACCGGCCTCAGCCATTGTTGCGATTAAATTGACACTAACGGATGAATAGCTATGAGCCAAAATAGTCTCCATTGCTCGTTGCGATATGGATTTTTGACAGCATTAATAATCCTATTTGTTGTGCTAGTCGGTTGTATTGAGGTCGGGCCTGACTATAAAAGCCCCGAAATAGTGATGCCAGAAAAATGGCAGAACACAGATAAACAAACTATGAAATATGTTGATTTTCGAGAGTGGTGGACCTTGTTTAATGATCCAACCCTGAATCGATTAATAGAGATGTCATATCAACAAAATTTGAATTTACAAATTGCTTGGGTACGCATTATTGAAGCGCGCGCACAACTTAGTTTATCCAAAGGTAGCCTTTTTCCTCAAAAACAACAGGTTTACTCTGAAATGGTTTATAACAAATTAAGTGAACATGCGCCCAATATAGATACCTTTTCGTTTGGTAGTTTTACTATTGGTTTTGATGCTTTATGGGAGGTGGATATTTGGGGAAAGTTTCGTCGCGGGATTGAAGCGGCTAATGCTAATCTCGGAGCAACCGAATTAACTTACGATGATATGTTAGTGACTCTAACAGCAGAAGTGGCGGCTACTTATGTTCAAATACGAACTTTTCAACAACGTATAATGTTGGCAAGCAAAAATGCTGACCTTCAATTACGCAGTGTCAAAATCACGCAAGCCTTACTTAGGAATGGAATAGGTAATAGTCTTGATGTGCAACAAGCGGAGTCTTTACTTCATAACACTAAAGCAATGATTACCGCTGCTGAAGCGGGACTTCAGCAATCTAAAAATGCCCTTAATATTTTGCTGGGTAAGATGCCAGGTAGTGTTAACGCTCTGGTTGATGAAGAATGGCCAATTCCTAGTGTGTTACCGTCTATTACTGTCGGTATTCCTGCCGACATCTTGCGACGTCGACCTGATGTTCGTCGTGAAGAATTAAAGGCGGCCGCACAAAGTGCTTTAATTGGGGTGTCTAGAGCAGATTTGTTCCCTCAGTTTTACTTGCAAGGATCAATTGGTATGGCTTCTAGTAGCGCTAATGGCGTGGATATTGTCGATGTGTTAGGTGCACAAACTTTGATTGGTAAAGTGGGGCCCTCGGTTAACTGGCCTATATTAAATTATGGGCGTTTAAAAAATGGTGTGCGTATTCAAGATGCTCGATTTGAACAAGCGTTGATTGGCTATAAGCAGTCAGTTCTGCTTGCCTTAAGTGAAGTGGAGGACGCTATGATCGGCTTTCGAAAGATGAGTGAACAAGTTGAAGAATTACAGCAAGGGGTCGATGTTTCTGAGCGTGCTGTTGAATTATCATTGCTTCAGTACCGTAATGGTATAAAAGATTACACGCGTGTATTAATGGCGCAGCAATCTTTGGTGCAACAACAAGATAAGTTGAAATCCTGTCAAGGCGAGGCCTCACGTTATATGATTGCTATATACAAAGCACTAGGCGGTGGCTGGGATACTCGGGCAGGAAAAAACACACTTTCTACTGAAATTAAAACAGAAATGAAAAAACGCACAGATTGGGGCGATATTCTTAATTAAAATCAATAGGCCGGTATTTTAGAGGTTAACCACCAACGATGAACAGGCCAATACGCTTTTTTAGCTGTTTTCCAACTGAGTATCGCCTAGTCTGGGCCATGCGGATAAAACGGCTTTTACAACAGTGGCCAAGGGAATGGCAAAAAAGACGCCCCAAAACCCCCATAAGCCACCAAAAAACAAAATAGCTACGATAATTGCAATGGCATGTAAGTTAACGGCTTCAGAGAACAATACGGGCACCAATATCACACCATCTAGCGCCTGAATGATAGAGTAAGCAATCACAATATACATAAAATCATCGCCACTTAACCCCCATTGAAAATAGGCGACAGCAATAACAGGGAAAGTAACTAAAGTCGCGCCTATGTAAGGAATAATAACTTGCACCCCCATTAATACGGCTAACAACATGGCATAGTTTAGATCCATCGTAGCGAAAGTGACATAACTGACAAACCAGAGAATAAAGACTTCTGAGAATTTACCACGGACATAATTACCTAGTTGAATATCAACGTCTTTCCATACACGCACGGTTAAATTTCTATTCTTGGGTATGAATTGTAAAAACCAAGAAATTAACAAGTCTTTGTCTTTTAGAAAGAAAAAAACCATCATTGGAACTAAAAATAAATAAATTAAGGCCGTGACTATACCGACAACGGATGCGGCTGAGAGTGTTAATATATTTTGCCCATACGTTAAGAGTTCTTTTTGAACGGCAAACATAATCTCTTGTATTCTCGTTTCGGAGATGATTTTTGGATAAATCTCTGGCAAGCGCATCACACCGGTTTGGGCGCTGTTAATAATTTCTGGAATATGTTGAATAAGTTCAACCGCCTGTTGTGAAACTAGTGGCATTAAATAAAACAACAAAAAACCCAAGCAGGCCATAAAGCCGCAAAATACAATATAGACAGACGGTAAGCGAGGCGCGCCAAATCGACTTGTTTTGTCCACTAAGCCTTCAAGTAAGTAAGCGACTATGACTGAAGCAAAGACAGGCATTAATATGCTGGACAGTGAATAAATGAGTACAAAACTGACAATTAAAATAATGGCAAGGGAGACGGCTTGAGAGTTTGGTAAAAACCGTTTAAAGAACTCGGAAAAAAAACGATAATTAAGGCTGGGCGCTTGTGTTGTCATTTATAACGGGATGATTTTGTTTTTATTGATATCATTTTACATCCATTACAGCTTTTCTAGCCAAGATGTTTTTATAAGGGGAGAGTAGCGGCCATTAATAAATCAAAATATTCAGGGGTAAATTATGCAAATTGATGTGTTTAATGGTGATGCTGATGGTATTTGTGGGCTTGTGCAATTGCGTTTGGCAAATCCTACTGAGTCACAATTGGTTACAGGTACTAAGAGAGATATTCACCTGTTAGCGAATTTATCGGTGGTAGCCAATGATTCAGTAACGGTATTGGATATTTCGTTGAAAAAAAATCGTCCCGATGTGGATAGAATTCTGCAGCAAGGCGCCTCGGTTTTTTATATTGATCATCATGAGGCAGGCGATATACCGTTGCACCCCCGTTTTAAGTCTATGATAAATACGGCTGCTAATACGTGTACGAGTTTATTAGTTGATGAATATCTTGCAGGAAAATTCCGAGCGTGGGCGGTGACTGCGGCATTTGGTGACAATCTTATCGGTCGAGCTGAACAGTTATCCCAAACTTTGGGTTTAACAGTAAAGGAGATCGAACAACTTAAAAACCTAGGGGTGTGTATTAATTACAATGGCTACGGAAGCGCGCTAACTGACCTGCATTTTGAACCGGCAGTGTTATATCGTCACTTAGTGCAACATCAGTCTCCTTTTAACTTTATAGCCGATAATCCAACGATTCACGAGCAGTTATTGGCAGCTTATATAGATGATAGGGAGCAAGCTTTGTTAATCAAGCCTGAGTATATGACAGCGGCCGTTGCACTTTATATTTTGCCTGATCAAGCATGGGCACGGCGAGTATTCGGTGTGTTTGGTAATGAGCTTGCAAATAATGCCCCAGAGCGAGCTCACGCGGTGCTGACGCATCATCCTAAAGGCGGTTATCAAGTCAGTGTTAGGGCGCCTCTGAATAACAGTAGCGGTGCAGATGAATTATGCACCTTATTTGCGAGTGGTGGAGGGCGAAAAAGTGCGGCAGGCATCAATCATTTACCGATGAGTGAGTTAGCAGCCTTTGTGGATGCTTTTGTAGGAAAATATAGTTAACGTGTTCTATGTTAGGGTTGTTAAGGACGGTGCGACTTCTAGTTAATGGTTACTTCAATGAAAATAATAGCCTATGATGCGGTTAAGTGGCTTTGTCCAGAGAATATTTTGGCAAGATTTTGGTAATAATTAAGTCTATTTACTATTATGAGTAAGCCTATATCTATTTTTTGTTTCAGCTATAGACTTTAATGAAAATAGCCTTATGATTTACACAATTTTATTAAGTACTTTAAGTTTAAGGGACTCAAAACACGCAACCATTGTATTTATTGGGCTTAATGAATTTACGGCTTAAATCACTTATGACTTTAATTAAAAAGGAACTGTTTAATGACTAAAAAAATTACCAAAGCTGTTTTTCCCGTGGCTGGTTTGGGAACGCGCTTTTTGCCGGCAACAAAAGCAATAGCAAAAGAAATGTTGCCTGTAGTAGATAAACCACTCATTCAATATGCGGTAGAAGAAGCAGTAGCCGCGGGAATTGATACGATGGTTTTTATTACCTCACGTAGTAAAAATGCGATCACTGATCATTTTGATAAAGCCTACGAATTAGAAAAAGAATTAGAGTCTAAGAATAAAGCGGATTTGCTGAAATTACTAAAGGATATCGTTCCTCCCAACGTGTCTTATGTGTTTATAAGACAAGCTGAGGCGTTAGGTCTGGGCCATGCCGTTTATTGTGCAAGACCGGTTATTGGCGATGAGCCTTTTGCGGTTATTTTAGCCGATGATATGGTTGAAGATGGTGAGCGTGGATGTATGGCGCAGATGGTTGAGCTTTATGAGCAAAAACAAACATCAATATTGGGTGTGGAAAGGATTAATCCAGCAGATACAGCAAGTTATGGCATTGTTAAAACAGCAGCATCTTCTGAGAAATCGGCACGTATTGAAGTTATTGTTGAAAAGCCAAAGCCTGAAGTTGCGCCCTCAAATCTTGCCGTAGTCGGCAGGTATATATTGACGCCTGCTATTTTTGATAAACTTAAAAATACGGGTAGAGGTGCGGGTGGTGAAATTCAATTAACAGATGCCATTGCTGATTTGTTAAATGATGAGCCCGTCTTAGCTTATGAATTTGAAGGAACGCGTTATGATTGTGGTTCTAAGTTAGGTTTTTTAATAGCAAACGTGGAAATGGCTTTGCTTCATTCAGAATTAAAAGCTGACTTTTCGTCTTATCTTAAAGACTTAATCAAAAGTGATAAGTTATAAAGGCTGGCTTTTATAAACGCTTAAAATAACCTGGGTGCACGAAGTTTATAATTATTTCGTGCAGCCGAGTTAATCCGGTTTTAAATTAATTTTTATATCTTGTTTTATCTATTTTGAATTTCTTCAGCAATAGGGGATTTAGCGCGTTTTTGTAGCCACATTACACCGCAAATATCAGTAATGCCAGCCCAAAGACGATCTAAAGTGCCATATTTTGACTCGCCATTGGTTCTTGATCTATGACCAACGGGCTCTGAGATAACTTGTCCACCGGCTCTCAAAATTAAAGCGGGTAAAAAGCGATGCATGTGGTCGAAATAGGGCAGCTCAAGAAAACATTCCCTAGAAAATACTTTTAAGCCACAACCGGTATCCGGTGTGTTGTCACCAAGTAAACTCGAACGAATAGCATTGGCTACTTTAGAAGAAAAAAGCCTCCATTCGGAATCGTAACGTTTGTTTCGCCATCCCGCGACCATTGATAAGTTGCTTATTGTTTCTCGTTGCTTGATGAGAACCTGATAAAGATTAGGAATATCCGCCGGATCATTTTGACCATCACCATCTAAAGTCGCAATCCATGGGTAGATAGCTGCTTTAACACCGGTGTGGACGGCTGTGCTTTGTCCGCAACTTTGTTGGTGATGTATAACTCTTAGGGTTTTGAAATCACGCAGTGCTTGCTTTAATACTTCGGGTGTTTGATCTTTGCTACCATCATCAACATAAATAATTTCATAGGCTGCCGCCTGACTCATGGCATTAACGATCTCTTGGATTAAAGGGACAATGTTTTCAGCTTCATTATGAACAGGAACAACTATAGAAATTTTCACAGACCACCCTAACTAAATTTTTATGTATAGCGTATGAGCTGGATAAAAAAAGAGTTTATCTTCTTTTTTCACCAATAATCAATCACTCTTGACCGTATATGATATAAAAAATGCTGCAAAAGTCCTAAAAATTTCTTCTATAAGATACGTTAATTACGTTAACCTTACTTGCAATCCTTTAGATTATCCTTTAACTTATTGGGACATCCGTAAAGGCTAGGGGTGCTTCTTGGTAACTTCGCATTGTGGAGTCACTAGAGGCTGAGAGAAACCCTTTGAACCTGACCCCGGTTAATACCGGCGTAGGAAAGCCCCCAACTTCCTGCGTCTTGTTTTATTGTTATTGGAGATAAGCATGAACGCTGTTCTAAAAGACGCTACTGAAGTCAGTAGCGTAAAAATTGATTCTTACCCTGCATCAGAAAAGATTTATGTACAAGGTAGTCGACCTGATATTCAAGTGCCTATGCGTAAAATTACGTTGTCCGACACCCCTGTTCATTTTGGCGCGGTAGAAAAAAATGGTCCCCTTTATGTTTATGACACTTCGGGTGTTTATACCGATCCTAATGTCGAAATAGATTTAAAGAAAGGTTTGGGATCAATACGTTCGGCTTGGATTGCTGAAAGAAATGATACTGAAGAATTAGCAGGACCCAGTTCTGAATTTGGTCGCCAACGTTTGGAAGATCCAGCCACTGAAAGTTTGCGATTTGAACATATACGCAAACCTCGTAGGGCTAAAGCAGGAGCCAACGTATCGCAAATGCATTATGCGCGTCAGGGTATTATCACGCCGGAAATGGAGTTTATTGCCATTCGTGAAAACCAGAAGATGGAAGAAATGCGTGATTTGTGGAAAGGTCAGCATCCCGGAGATTCTTTCGGTGCCGCGATACCAGAAGCCATTACTGCTGAATTTGTTCGTGATGAAGTCGCCAGAGGTAGAGCTATTATCCCTTGTAATATTAATCATCCTGAATTAGAGCCGATGATTATTGGCCGTAATTTCTTGGTTAAAATTAATGGTAATCTAGGAAACTCTGCGGTTACCTCCTCAATTGATGAGGAAGTTGAGAAAATGTTATGGGGTATCCGTTGGGGCGGCGATACTATTATGGATCTATCAACGGGAAAAAATATTCATGAGACCCGTGAGTGGATTTTACGTAATTCACCCGTTCCAATCGGCACAGTACCTATCTATCAAGCGCTAGAAAAAGTTAATGGTAAAGCTGAAGATCTAACGTGGGAAATTTTCCGTGATACGCTGATAGAGCAAGCCGAGCAGGGTGTTGATTATTTCACTATCCATGCGGGAGTTCGTTTACATCATGTGCCTTTAACTGCAAAGCGGATGACGGGCATCGTTTCGCGTGGTGGTTCAATTATGGCGAAATGGTGTTTAGCGCATCATACTGAAAGTTTCTTATATACACATTTTGAAGAAATCTGTGAAATCATGAAAGCTTATGATGTATCTTTTTCATTAGGCGATGGTTTACGACCTGGATCAATTTACGATGCGAATGATGAAGCGCAGTTCGGTGAATTGGAAACTTTAGGTGAGTTGACTAAAATTGCTTGGAAACATGATGTTCAAACCATGATTGAAGGTCCAGGTCATGTGCCTTTGCATATGATTAAAATCAACATGGAAAAGCAACTTGAGGAATGCGGGGAGGCGCCTTTTTATACTTTAGGCCCCCTGACGACTGATATTGCCCCAGGCTATGATCATATTACATCAGCAATTGGCGCTGCCAATATTGGTTGGTATGGTTGCGCCATGCTTTGTTATGTGACGCAAAAAGAGCATTTAGGTTTACCTAATAAGCAAGATGTCCGTGAAGGGATAGTGACTTATAAAATAGCGGCTCATGCGGCAGATTTGGCTAAAGGACATCCCGGTGCTCAAGCACGTGATAACGCTATGTCTAAAGCACGATTTGAATTTCGCTGGGAAGATCAATTTAATATCGGTCTTGATCCAGAAAAAGCACGTGAATTTCATGATGAAACGTTACCTAAAGAATCGGCTAAAGTGGCGCATTTCTGCTCTATGTGTGGCCCTCATTTTTGCTCCATGAAAATCAGTCAGGATGTGCGTGACTACGCAAATGCCAAAGGTATTAAAGATGAGCAAGAGGCTTTACTTAAGGGGATGGATGAGAAATCTAAACAATTCCTTGATGAAGGCGCCGATATTTATCATAAAGTCTGATTTGAGTTGGCTTCAGGAGAATACGGGTATTTTTCTTGGTTGAATACGTTGTTGACTTGACGAATTAAATAAAGGGAATAAGGTTGGCTGTTAATCATTACGACCAATCTTATTTACCCGTACCGCTAGTAGAAAAATCTTACAAGACGCTATTATTCTCAATAGTGGCAATCAACAGGTGATTTATGGTCGACAAAAAAAACATTGTTATTAAAGTAAAATATCCTACGTCAGAAAATCATTCAGGGCATACCCATACCCAAAAAATAATAACAGAATGGAATTTTAAACGGATAGTTATAGCTGTACTGAGTGCGGTGTTACTTTTAGTTTTACTGTTTGTTTTCTTATTGCCTAGTGACACAAATAAAACGGTAGAGCCGCCTGTTTCAGTCGCATCAGATGTTGTTGATAGTCCGCTTGGCAAGCCTGAATTATTATTACAAAAGGCGGTGCCAAGAGCCATTCTTACCTTAAAAATAATTAATAATGAACCTGTAGGTCAGCTCGAATTACCTTTAAAACTCAGTAAAGATAAATCAACATCGATTTACTACTTTGCTGAGGTAAAGGGGATGAAGGGGCGAACGGTTTATCATGAGTGGTTGTTAGAGGATGAGCTTATTACACGTAAAAAAGTAAATATTTCTAAAGATGATTGGCGCACATCGAGTCGCCAGTTCTTTGCCAATAGTATAAGAACTGATTGGACGGTAAGATTAGTCGATGAGAGCGGTCAGGTGATCAATCAAATTCGTTTTAATGTTATTTATGAATAGAACTTAGCTGTATTTAAGCTTAAATAACCCATGATTAACCTTAATATAAAAGATTGATAGGTGTTTTTATAGGAAATTAAGACCTGAAATCGTATAAAGTTTCAGGTCTTTATATCTGTGATAAAGCTAGCGTTTTCTTTTTTAGGCAAGATTATTAATCAATAAAGCGCTTGTTTAAATCCGAATAGGCATCAATTCTACGATCACGCAAAAAAGGCCATATTCGTCTGACTTGATCTGATTTTTGTCCATCGAGTGGGCAATTTAATAGCGTGATTTCAGAAGCATTAGCTTGCGTGATTATTTCGCCTTGAGGGCCGGCAATAAAGCTATTACCCCAAAACTCGATACCTTTCGTTGAGTCTGGTGCTTGTTCAAAGCCGACACGATTACAAGAAATAACGGGTATTCCATTTGCAACAGCATGGGAACGCTGAATGGTAATCCACGCATCCAGTTGGCGCTGTTTTTCTTCCTTGGCGTCTTCGGGATCCCAGCCAATAGCGGTTGGGTATATTAATAGTTCAGCACCCGCTAAAGCCATTAATCTAGCGGCCTCTGGATACCATTGATCCCAACAAATTAACACGCCTAATTTACCGATACTGGTTTCTATTGGCGTAAAGCCCATATCGCCAGGTGTGAAATAATATTTCTCATAAAACCCTGGGTCATCTGGTATGTGCATTTTCCGGTATTTTCCGGCAATACTGCCATCTTTATCAAAGACCACGGCAGTATTATGATATAAACCGGGCGCTCTTTTTTCAAAAATTGTTGAGACTATGACGATTTTTAGTTCTTTAGCGAGGGTAGATAAAATGTCAGTCGTTGGGCCTGGTATAGGTTGTGCAAGATCAAAATGACTAGGGTCTTCATTTTGGCAAAAATACGGTCCTAAATGTAATTCGGGTAGCACGACCAGATCAGCATTTGCCTCAGCCGCTTCTCGTATCTTTAAAATAGAAAAAGCCAGATTAGTTTGTCTGTCTTCATTACACGTTTGTTGAATGGCACTAACGATTAATGTGGATTTCATGATTGAATGGATGATTTTATAAATTAGGGTTGTAAGTTATAACAATTTTATGAAAAAACATAGGGGAGTGATAGTCTCTTCTTTTTGTTTATTGATTATTCTAAAGCAGATTGCTAGGGCTTTAGGTATATTAGTTAATTTTAACATCTAAAAATGTATTCTGGTGGCGTTAAAGAATGTTCAATTCACTAATCTACTTAAAGTCTAGAATTCTTTGTTATAAGACTAAGCTAAATATATTTAATAATTTTTAGGAAATATTTAATGAAAGTAACGGTATTTGGATCGGGTTATGTTGGTTTGGTAACCGGTGTTTGTTTGGCAGAAGTGGGTAATGACGTTTTATGCGTTGATGTAGATCAACGGAAAATTGACGACTTGAAAAACGGCATTATTCCAATCTACGAGCCTGGACTAGAAGAATTAGTTAAAAATAACCAGCAGGCTGGCCGAATAAAATTTACTACTGATATTAATGAAGCCGTTAGTCATGGAGTATTTCAATTTATAGCGGTGGGTACGCCTCCTGATGAAGATGGCGCTGCAGATTTACAATACGTATTGGCTGTCGCAAAATCAATCGCTGAAAATATGAATGCTTATCGTATCGTTGTTGATAAATCGACGGTGCCAGTGGGCACGGCTGATAAGGTCAGAGAAACTATACTTCAAGTGCAAGAAGCCCGAGGTGTCGCTATTGATTTTGACGTGGTTTCTAATCCGGAATTTTTAAAAGAAGGGGCGGCAATCAATGATTTTATGAAGCCGGATAGAATTATCGTAGGAACTGATAATCCAAGAACTGCAGAGCTTTTAAAAGCACTTTATGCTCCCTTTAATCGTAGTCATGATCGTATCATTACTATGGATGTACGATCGGCTGAATTAACTAAATATGCCGCTAATGCGATGTTAGCAACTAAGATTAGTTTTATGAATGAGTTGGCTAATTTGGCTGAGTTGTTGGGTGCTGATATCGAGCATGTAAGGAATGGGATAGGTTCCGATTCTCGTATCGGCTATTCATTTATTTATCCTGGGTGTGGTTACGGCGGCTCATGTTTCCCAAAAGATGTTAAAGCGTTGGAGCGCACTGCTCAACAAATGGGTTATAAAGCCGAGTTACTTAACGCGGTAGAGAATGTTAATAATCGCCAAAAGGAAGTTCTATTTAATAAGATTTCTAATTATTATAAAGGTGCTTTAAAGGGTAAGTGCTTTGCGTTATGGGGCTTAGCTTTTAAACCTCGTACAGACGATATGAGAGATGCGCCTAGTCGCGTAGTTCTTGAAGCATTAATCCATGCAGGTGCCACCGTTAGAGCTTTCGATCCAGAGGCAATGCATGAGGCTAAAAGAATTTACGGTGATAATCCTGGGTTAATGTTAGTGGATAGTGCTGAAGAAGCGTTGGAAGGTGCAAATGCTCTCGTTGTTGTAACGGAATGGAAAAATTTTTGGAGCCCCGACTTTGACTTAATCAAAAATACATTAATAGATGCAGTTATTTTTGATGGTAGAAATTTATATCAGCCTGAAGTACTTAAAAAGCAAGGTATTGAATATTATGGGATGGGC
>CAMDWT010000029.1 GCA_945877505.1 Crenothrix polyspora | reverse complement strand
GCGCATTCGTTCATTGAAATGGCGGGTGATATTCAACAATCAATTCAAGCGCGTATTGCTCAAGAAAGTTTCCAAGAGACGCTTAAACTTTCTCAAAGTATACAAATGGGAATGCTTTCTACAGAATTTCCTCGATTCAGCCAAGGTAGTATTATAGATTTATTTGCCTATATTCATCCTGCTCGTGAAGTAGGTGGCGATTTTTATGATTTTTTTCATTTAAATGAAAAAACACTCTTGATAGCTGTCGGTGATGTTTCTGGAAAAGGTGTACCTGCTGCACTCTTTATGGTGATGGTTAAAACCTTAGTTCGGGCTATGGCCAACCAACATGAATATCCCCATGACATGATGGCCGCTTTAAATCCTGAATTATGCCGTGATAATGACGCCATGATGTTTGTAACCTTATTTTTAGCTACACTTGATTTAGAAACAAACTTATTGACCTACAGTTATGGCGGGCATAATCAACCTTTATATATCTCTAGTAAAGGTGAAGTGTCTATGTTACCAGGCGATGCAGGCACAGCTTTGGGTATTTTTGAAGAGGCGACTTTTACCGTAGAGACCTTCCAAATGAATCCTGGTGATAGTGTGTTACTGTACACAGATGGTATTAATGAGGCTATGAGTGTTAGTTATGAAGAGTATGGTGATGAACGCTTTTGCAATTTATTTAAAGGTACGGTCAATAAAAACGCACAGGATTTAGTCGAACAAATTAGTGCAGATGTAAGTTTGTTCACTACGGGTGCTGAACAATCAGATGATATTACTTTATTAGCGTTACAACTAAAATCCTAGTAATAATAAGTGAGCTAGTCTTTTATATCTTAGCTGGGATGTATTGTTAGTTTTAATCAGGTTATAGATATTATTGTTTTTATGTAGTATGTTCGGTATTGAATGAAGCAAGCTAACATCGAACTAAGTTTTTGATTATTTGCGACAATATTTTTATGAAAGAAGTCAGGGCTAATTAACTCAGGTAAAAAGTGTTGAGGTTTTTTTTTAGTATTCGGCGAGTCTGTTAGGGCGACTATTTAAAAAAGGACCTCTTGAGGTATATATGTTTAAGGTTAGTCTTATAGTTCTATACTTAATAGGTATATAAATGAAATATCAATCCATTGTAAGTGGTACATAAATGAATAAACAAGAAGATCTTGATGTTACTGAAAGTACTACAGAGTACAAACAGTTCTTAAAACATTTACCTAACACGATAGATTCAATTTCCTCTTTGGCAGAGGATGTAGAAGTTTTTGGAGAAGAAGTAGGTTGGGATATGGCTATTTTAATGCAGGTTAATCTTGTATTAGAAGAGTTAATCGTTAATGTAATCGATTATGGTTTTCCTGATGGACGTAGTGGGATTATTGATGTTTTGATTCAAGCCAATAACAAAGAAATCAATATTCATATTACTGATAATGGCGATGCTTTTGATCCCTTTCAAAATGAATCACCCGATGTATCACTCGATATAGAAGATCGCCCTATCGGTGGTCTAGGAATCTATTTGGTTCGAAGTTATATGCATGATTATGATTATTCTTATGCTCAAAATCATAATATTGTAAAGTTATCAAAAAAACTGACGGTGGAGGAGTAAAGTCATTTTTTGGTGAATAAATATGTTATTCGTTTATTGAGTGTTCTGATTTTTTTTACTAAAGATTTACTCGTTGATTTAACACTTAAATCTCTCCTATGGTTGCAATGTTACAAATTAAGAATATGTCACTTAATGAGTTAGACTTTGCTATCAATGCGGCTGGTTCTGAAGGTTGGAATCCGGGACTTAATGATGGTCGCTCTTTTTATAAAGTTGATCCCGAAGGTTTTTTTATAGCTACGCTAGATGGCGAGCCAATTGGATGTATTTCTGCGCTAGCCTATAACGACCATTATGGCTTTATTGGTTTTTTTATGGTCAGCCCCGAATATCGAGGTAAGTGGGTTGGGTTCCAATTAGCTAAATCTGCTTTGGCTTATTTGGGTGATCGTAATATTGGTTTAGATGCGGGGATAGATAAGCGGAAGTTTTATCAGCATTTTGGTTTTAAATTTGCTCACAATAATATACGGTTTGAAGGTAAAGCGTCTATAAACTCGGTTGCTACAGCGATACCGATTTCAGAGGTTAATTTTGCTAAATTAGTAGAGTATGATCGCCAAATTTTTCTATTTCCCCGTACAGAATTTTTACATCAATGGATCTATCAACGTGATGCATTTGGCTATTTTTTAGAAGATGAAAGTCATCTCGTCGGTTATGGCATTATTCGGAAAAGTATAGAGGGTTATAGGATAGGGCCTTTATTTGCAGATAATGAATTTTTTGCTAATATCTTACTAGAATCGCTAATGTCAAATATACCTGACGAAAGCTATTATTTGGACATACCTGAACTTAATGCCCGCGCATTAGAGCTCTCACATAAATTTAATATGCAAAAAGTATTTGAAACCGTTCGAATGTACTCAAAAGAAATTCCCAATGTACCTTTGCATAAAGTCTTTGGAATAACTAGTTTTGAGCTCGGATAACCATCATTATTATGACTGAAGCTAATAGGCGCATCGCTTTTTCACTTTTGTTGATTTTTATAGCCTCGGCCATTCTACTTTGGTCTGATCGGCATAATCGTCATACGGAATCTACGATAAATACACCGTCTTCACTGATACCGTTGGCAATTTTGCAACATAGTTCTAATCCCCTCATGGACGGTGTGCGCTCTGGTATTTTAGACGCTTTGCAAGCCAGAGGTTATTCCGATGGTCATAATCTAGCTATTACTTTTTATAATCCAGAAGGTGATTTGCCAACGGCCAATCTTATGGCGCAAAAAATCACTAGTGGCGATTATCGTGTCGCTGTTTCAATTTCTACGGTAATGTTGCAAGCGCTAGCAAATGCAAATCGAACCGGACGTGTTACTCATGTATTTGGCGCTGTGACAGTACCTGTCGCCTCAGGCGTCGGAATTAAAGCCTTGGATAGTCTTGATAAACCCTCTTACCTAACGGGTGTTGGTAGTCCGCAGCCCGTTGCTGATATTTTTCGAATGGCCCTGCAAGCTAATCCAGCACTTAAAACGGTTGGTGTTGTATGGAATCCTGCTGAAGTAAATTCCGAGTTTTGTACTAAACAAGCTAGGGCAGTTGCAGCCGAGTTAGGCTTAGTATTGCTTGAAGCGCCCGTTGAGCAGTCCAAGGATATACGTGAAGCAGCTCAATCTTTACTCGCAAGAGGCGTTGAGGCTTTTTGGACCGGAGGTGATGCAACGGTTAATTCCGCTGTAGATACGTTAATTGAAGTCGCTCGTAATGCCCGCATTCCTGTTTTCTCTAATATTGCTGGCCATGTTAAACGAGGCACCTTATTTGATTTCGGCGCTGATTATCATGAGGTAGGTGAGGAAGTGGGGCGAATAACGGCCGATATTCTTAGCGGTACAAATCCTGCGACAGTCCCCGTTAAGGATTATATGCCAAAGCGTATCTTACTTAATGAACGAACTCAAAAAGCCCTGCGTATTCCATGGACGTTTACTCAGGCTATGTACAATCAAGCCAATAGTATTCTCGACGAGAATGGGCTAGAAAAAAAGACTAGCGCGATTATGCCAACGGCAACCGTAAATCCCGCAGTAACACTTCAAGCGGGGCGCACTTATAAGGTAGGTGTGGCGTATTTTGCTCCAGAGCCTGGGATCGATTCAGTTATGGCTGGATTGAAGGAAGGACTAAAAGCATTTGGTTTAGAAGAAGGGCGAAATTTAAAATTTACATTTATGCATGCCCAGAGTGAAATTGCCCAAATACCCACTATAGGCCAAGTTTTAGATAGTAGTGATGTTGACGCCATCTTGACACTAACTACCCCTGTTTTACAGGGGGTAGGGATGATGGCAAAAAACAAGCCCGTTGTCTTTACCTATGTCTCTGATCCTTTAGCAGCGGGTGCTGGAAAAAGCTTCACCGAGCATTTACCTAACCTTACCGGTATCGGTTCTTTCCCACCCGTGGAAGACATGTTAGCGTTGACCCTAAAAGTTTTACCTGCAATTCATTCTTTGGGTACGATTTATAATCCGAGTGAAGCTAATTCTGTAAAAGTGGCCGAGGTGTTACGTGATTTGTGTCATAAAAATGGTATTGTCTTGGAAGAAGTGCCTATAAATACAACAGCTGATGCCGTGCAGGCAGCCCAAGCTTTAGTCGCGCGTAATGTTGGGGCAATTTTTTCTGTAGGTGATAATACAATGTATCAAGCCTTAGATGCGATTGCAGGCATTGCCAAAAAAGCCGGAATTCCCTTGATTTTGGATCAACCAGAGTTTATTTCTCATGATGCATTAATGGTGGTTGGTGTTGATTATAAGGAAAGTGGTCGCGCGGCAGCTGAACCGTTGCTTGCTGTTTTAACGGGTAAAAATCCTAACGGTATACCTTTTCGTAATGTTAGTAAAAAATCAATAGTGTTTAATAGCCTCAGTGCGAAACGTCTTAATATCAAGTTTACTGACGAAGTACTGAGAGCCGGCGATACCGATTCTTCTGTTACGAATGAAACGCAAGTTACTCAGCCTTTAAATCATACGTGGAAAATAAAACGAATTTCGTATGTAGAGTCTTTGCCAGCGGAAGATAGCGCTCAAGGAATTGATGCCGGTTTTAAAGCTGCCGGATTGCAAGTAGGCAGAGACTTTGTATTAAAAGATGTTTCGGCGCAAGGTGATATGACTGTTTTGTCAGGACTCGCAGATTCAGTGGGAAGTGATGATACTGAGTTAGTGATGACACTGTCTACTCCGACTTTGCAAACGGTAATGCATAAAGTAAAAAAAATCCCCGTTTTATTTTCTTTAGTATCAAACGCTGTGATAGTGGGGGCAGGAACCGATAACGAGCACCATTTGCCAAATGTTACGGGCGTTGCTGTACCGGCTCCAGTTGAAGAAATGATAGGCATGATAAAACAGTATTTCCCTAACATAAAACGAGTGGGTACGCTCTTTACCCCTGGGGAAGATAACTCTGTATACAACATGAACCAGTTCGAACGAATAGCTATTCAATATGGACTTTCTGTGTCCAAGATGCCAGTTAACTCATCTAGTGAGCTTCCTAATGCGGCTTTAGCAATGGCAAGTCAACCCATTGATGCTTGGGTGCAAATAATAGATAATCAGACGGTTTCAGGATTTGTCGCGATTGCTCAAGCGGCAACTCGCGCTAAAAAACCGTTGTTTACGTTTAGTAAGTCTGGTGTCGAACAAGGTGCCGCAATTGCGTATTCAACAGATTATTATCAAGCTGGCTTCGAGACAGCACAGAAGGCGGTTGAAGTTATGAGAGGTAAATCACCTAATGATATTGCTTTTTCTAATACCTCAAAGATTAAATTAATCGTTAGCGAGGACCATGCGAAGGCATTAAATATGGTTTTACCCCCAGAACTTGTCAGTAAAGCTGATATACGTTTGAGTAATCACCCATAATTCTTATAGAGGACATAGATGGAAATAACAACCCAACTAGACGGTGATGAAATGCGGATTGAATTGCGTGGCAGGCTGGATGCGGCTTGGAGTAATTCAGTCAGCAAAACATTAGAAGATACCGTGCAGGGTGGTTCACATCGCATTGCTTTAGACTTATCACAAGTCAGTTATCTTAGTTCTGCTGGTATTCGTGTGCTGGCTATTTTAACTAAAAGTCTAAAGGCAATTGGGGGTTCATTTCGAATTATTAATCCTTCCCCCAATGTAAGTGAAGTATTGAAATTAGTTGGATTTCAGCAACTGCTTGATAGCTTTAGTGATGCAGCTAAACCTAATAAGCCGGAGATAAATACACAGCATGCAACGCTTTCTAAACATAAAAAATTGGCAGAAAATGATTTTGATGTTTATGACTTAAATGTTGGTTCAGTTCAGCACGGATTTGTTATCAAAAATAATCATAAAAAACTGACGGCCAATGAAGCGCAGTTAGTCGCTATTCCGGTTCCTGAAAATACGCTAGTGATTGGTCAGGGTGTATTAGGTGCCGATAATTCCACTATATCGAGAGCTGGAGAATTACTTGCGATATCTGGCTTGGCCATTACTTTGCCAGGTGATGATCCTGCGCATCCGGATTGGATGCAACAGGAAGCTGATTGGGTGCCTGAAGTTGGTTTATTACATGGACTTAAAGTAACGGGTAAATTTCGGCATTTAGTCAAGTTTGGTGAGATTCCTGAAAGCCCCCCTTTACGTTTAAGCGAGCTTTTAAATGCCGCATTAGAAGTCTGTGGAAGCGAAGCGGTGTCATGGGTTATTTTTGCAGAAACTGCTCATCTTATTGGGGCCGCAGCTCAGCAATCTTTTGATCAGTCTACGGAGGATTTTTTCGAATTTCCAGCTATTCGTGAGCGTTTATTATTTACTGCAGAACCCGCTTATGCAAATGACACATGTTTAATACTCGGTGTTATTGCACGAAATCCTCATGAGCAACTAGCTACACAATTACGCCCCATCGCTAATGGCAGTGATTTGTTTATGCATGCGCATGCTTGTGTTGTCCCTTTTAGCCCTATACGTAAAGGCCTTGTAGAATTACCTGAGTGTTTGGAAAAATTAATGTCTACACAGACTATTCGAGGTGTATTGCATTTGCTAAATGATGATCGTGATGGGGTAGGGGCTGGTGAGAGCTTTCTTCGTAGAGGTGCTTTATGGTGCGCTCCCGTTATATTTGAAGAAGAGATGTCAGCATGACATTGTTAATTGGTGCGCTAACTTTAGGAATTATCTTAGCTTTACTGGCATTAGGTGTTTATATTTCTTACCGGATCTTTGATATTGCCGATATCACTGTCGATGGCTCTTTGACATTTGGTGCAGCGGTGGCCAGTGTATTGTTGGTAAAGCATGGTGTTAATCCAGTTTGGGCAACCACAGCAGGTTTTATTGCGGGTGCGGTTGCGGGTTCTGTGAGTGGTATTTTGCAAACTCGATTCCATATCAATTCTCTATTGGCTGGGATTTTGGTTATGACGGCACTTTATTCAGTTAACTTACATGTGATGGGTCGTAGTAACATTCCTTTCCTTGGCGCAGCCACCTTATCAACTTATTGCGAACAAGCTGGAAGCGTTATTTTTTCTGGTAGTGAAACCAATTTGTGGGGTTGGATAGTATCGAGTGCCGATTTAACCATGTTATTATTTATGTTTATTTTTGTTGGCTTGATTGCCTTGGCGTTGTGGGCTTTTCTAAGAACTGACCTTGGTACGGCAATGCGTGCTTCTGGTGATAATCCTCAAATGGTTAAGGCATTGGGTGGAAATATTGAACACTATCGAATTTTTGGGCTTGCGCTTTCTAATGGGTTGGTGGGTTTAGCGGGTGCACTATGGGCTCAATACCAGAACTTTGCTGATGTCCAGATGGGTATTGGTATGGTGGTTTGGGGTCTAGCAAGTGTCATTATCGGTGAAGCACTAACAGGGGCGACAGGGGTCGGTATTGCCATTATAGGGACCATTATTGGTTCTATTTTATTTCGGCAGTTAGTCGCTATTGCTTTATCCTTTGGTTTAAATCCTAATGATTTGAAATTGGTAACCGCTGTTTTTGTATTAGCTGCACTTGTCTTGCCTAATATGATGAGCAAATTTACCTTCCGTAAACAGAAGAGATTTTTATGAAGACAGAAGCGTCCTTGTTAACGGTTAACAGACCCTTAGTCACGTTAAGTAATGTGTATAAAACGTTTCACGCAGGCACCGTTAATGAAGTGCGCCCAATGCAAGGCATCAATTTAGCTATCGAAGAAGGTTCTTTTGTTATTGTGCTGGGCGGTAACGGTTCTGGAAAGTCGACCCTGCTTAATGCACTAGCGGGTAGTTTCGCTATTGACGAAGGACGTATCGAGTTGGATGGACAGGATGTTAGTCAGTGGCCTGAACATCGCCGCGCCAGTTTAATTGGTCGTGTTTTTCAAAATCCCTTTTCAGGGACAGCCCCTTCTATGTCAATTCTTGATAACTTCTCTTTAGCCGCTAAGCGAGGGAGGTTTCGAGGTTTGAGTTGGGCTCATTCGCGACATTTGCAGGACGAATTACGTGATCGCGTTAGGGATCTCAGAATGGGTCTTGAAGATCGATTGGATTGTGCCATAGGTTCTTTGTCAGGTGGACAACGACAAGCTCTTACTTTATTGATGGCTACCTGGATAAAACCTAGGTTATTGTTGTTAGATGAACATACCGCTGCGCTTGACCCTAAGAGTGCTGATCAAGTGATTGCATTGACGGATGAAATTATTGCTAGAGAAGGCTTGACCACTTTGATGGTAACCCATTCCATGCAACAAGCTATCAATCTGGGTGATCGCATTGTAATGATGCATAAAGGTAATGTATTGCATGATTATAGTGCTACACAAAAGAAACGTTTGCGTGTCGATGATTTGCTCTCCCGATTTGAAAATATTCGGCGCAGAGAATTACTAGATGAAAGCGTAGCTGAATTATTAAGGGCTCGTTATATTTGATACTATCTAAAATAGAATAATGACGTACAATCATCTTAGAAATGGCTCTCAATTTGGGCAGGAAAAAGGTTTCCCCTACACGATAATGTAAAGGTTATAGTTATTTAATGGTTCATTAAATCAGTTGCTTAGGGTCATTATCATTATTAAATTAATTTATTTACAGGTTACTATGCAAGCATTTATTCATCCTACTTTAGTAAAGTTATTTGAGGGTATAAAAAACTTTCAAGAACGTGCATATGAACTCGACTTCACTAGCATGAAAGACTTGGTTGATAACGGTCAAAACCCCAAGATTTTACTGATTGCTTGTAGTGATTCCAGAGTAGATCCGGCCATTTTAACTAATGCGGCACCTGGCGATTTATTTGTATTGCGTAACGTTGCAAATCTAGCGCCTGCTTATAATATTGAGGGTAAATATGATGGCGCAAGGTCCGCTATTGAGTATGCCGTGCGCGATCTTGAAATTGAGCATATCGTTATTCTCGGTCACGCCCATTGTGGTGGAATTAAAGCGTTATTAAAATCACTTTCTGGTGAAAAGATACCCCGTGATTTCATTGGCGATTGGGTGTCTATTGCAATGGATGGTTGCGTTCGTTACGTCCTTGATCAATTGGAGGAAGTTGATAATGATACAGGTGCATCGGTGCGAGAAGTCGATGTGGAAAATTTATGTGCACATCAGCATTTGGTTGAGCGTGCGTCTATTCGAGGTTCTTTAGATAATCTTCTCACTTATCCTTGGATAAAGGAGCGTGTTGATCTGGGGAAACTTAATTTACATGGATGGTGGTTTGATTTAGAAAATGGAGATTTATGGGCAACGGATGCTGATAACACGGTATTTCTTCCTGTTATTGATTAAAGCTAGTTTTTAATATTATGCGTCTGCCTGATAACATAACTTACGGAACTGAAGATAAACCCCCCTTATCAATTACATTGATTCTTGCATTACAGCAAATGTCATTTTTAGGCGTTTATTTAGTCATATCACCCTTGTTTGCACGTAAACTAGGCTTGAATAATGATCAATCTCTGCAGTTAATTTCAGCAACATTGATTGCGTCTGGTTTTGGTGTTGTACTTCAATCAGCTAAGTTTTTTGGGATTGGCTCAGGTTATTTTTGTCCTCTGCAAGCTACATCCTCGACCTTTTCTGGGCTTTTATTAGCTAAAGCCAATAGTGGTTTGGATTCGATTTTTGGTATGGTTGCTGTCGTGGGTTTAGCTCAAATGACTTTTGCCTTTATTTTTCAGCGCATTAGAGGGGTTTTTACCGTACAAGTAGCAGGTTTAGCGGTTTTATTGATTGGGTTAGGGCTAGGCTACTATGGGATTAAGCTGATTTTTGAGTTAGAGGAGGGTATCTCGTTACAAGAGAAAAGTCTCTTATGTTTAATTACGCTAGGTACTATGATTGGCTTTAATGTCTGGTCCTCGGGTCACTTACGATTATTCTCAGCTTTTATAGGCTTAATAACAGGTTTTTTAGTTAGTTTATCAATGGATGTGATTACAGATGCCGATTGGACTATGTTTCACAATGCCCCTTTATTTTACATTCCTAAGCCGATGAATATTGGCTGGTCGTTGGAGCGGCATGCTGTTCTACCGGCAATTTTTACGGGCTTATTTTTATCCCTGCATGGCTTTGGTGCTTTGGTTGCGGCGCAACGCTTTAATGATGCCGATTGGAAACGCCCCGATTTACAACTCATAAAACAGGGTATTCTTGCTGAAGGGATCACCAATTTAGTCAATTCGTTATTGAATGGTCTTCCACTAACGTCTAGTGGTGGTGCAGTCAGTTTGGCGGCATCGACAGGCTGTACAAGCCGCTATTTAGCATATTGGCTAGCAGGGATGATGGTGATCCTAGCATTCATGCCTAAAGCGATTGTTCTTTGGAAAATTCTGCCTCTATCTGTGATGGGGGCGGCGCTTATATTTTTAGCGTCATTCACTGCTTTATCGGGTCTTCAAGTCATGAGCTCAAGACTCTTAGATAATCGTAAAACACTCGCTTTGGGCATAGGTCTTATTTCGGGTGTTAGTTACGAACCCATTATGTTTTTGTTTTATGATAGATCACCCGCTATTTTAAAAAATCTTCTTTCTTCGGGCGTTAGTTTGGGCGTTTTTAGTGCTGTTGCGTTGTTAGCAATATTTCAGTTTAAAAGCCATACAAAAGAGCAACGAAGTTTTAATGCTCGGCATAGTTCCATCGAAGATGTTATTAAGTTTTTAGAACAGCAAGGTAGAAGTTGGGGTGCGCGCTCAGAAGTTGTTAAAAGGGCTGAATACGCAACATGGCAAGCTTTTGAAATATTAACAGAGCATGGTCTGTTAGATGAAAGTACTGATAATAATGCTATAATTGTGCTACAAACTTTATTTAATGAACATAGTTTCACCGTTATCCTAAAGTATAGCGGTGAAGTTTTACCCATAATGACAAAACGACCAAGTCCTGAAGACATGCTTATGGATGACAATGCGATATTACAAATGGCAGGTTATTTGCTGTACCATTTGGCAGATAATGTAAAAACCCGGCATGATGGCGAACGGTGTGAGTTGCGCTTACTTTTTAATGATTAATAAACCCAAAATAGGATAAAGTATTATGTTAACAATATCATCGGCACGACAAGGAGATTTTCTAGTTGTGTCTTTAGTCGGACGTGTAGACGCTTCAAATTCTAAAGAACTTGAAGAGCAATGCATTAATTTCATAAGCAATGGTGAGACGAAAA
Organism: Crenothrix polyspora; assembly: GCA_945877505.1. Taxonomy (GTDB): domain Bacteria; phylum Pseudomonadota; class Gammaproteobacteria; order Methylococcales; family Methylomonadaceae; genus Methylobacter_C; species Methylobacter_C polyspora_A. The sequence goes on along the minus strand of CAMDWT010000029.1, from coordinate 17,873 downwards.
TGATACTTGATCTTACTGAGGTCAATTATGTCAGTAGTGCGGCTTTACGTGTGTTTTTATTAGCCGCAAAAAGAATGAGTGCCGTAAAGGGTACCGTTAGATTGTGTGGTTTAAGTGCAACGCTCCGCGATGTGTTTGATATAAGTGGTTTTAGCAAATTATTTGTTATTACAGCAACCGTTCAAGAAGCATTAGCAAGCGAGTAAACTTTAAGATAAGGTCAGTTGATTAACTGACCTTATCTGTACTGACAGTGTCAATTGTGGTTGCATCGCAACCCTTTTGATAAAACTCTAGAGAGGGTGGAAACGCTGTTATATCAATAGTAAGTGATGTTTTCTTTTCAAAAGAAGCAATGATATCAGTGCTAGCATTTCGAAATTGATACATTAGTTTTTGAGCTAGCTTTTGCCGTGCTTCATCTTCACCTAAGGAGAATGGATCTTCAGAAAGGTTCATTTGGTCAATGGCTGCATGTAAGGCGTCTCCAGAAATTTTTTGTATATCTGTTTCAAAAGTACTAAATATAGCCGCTCCTTTTTGCTCTTTGATGCGTTTGATATCATTTGGATCAACGTATAGAAGAAAAACACCTTTTGCTCCTTGAAATTCATTTTTACAAATCCCACCATCCATTATTCTAACAAGATTTAATGTCTTCCCATCTTTCATGATGGTCATCGGTGGGCTTTGCTCGTTGAAGGGTTGATTTTTTTTTGCGACGATGGTTGCGGTGTCTTTACTAGCGTTATTGTTGAGGGTTTCTTGCTTAACCTCTTGACTAGAGCAGGCTGCTAAGAATATATAAAACAGACTGGATATAACTCGTAAAATTGTGTTCATTACTTTCTCGTTACAAAGGGTTAATATTGAAGCGTGGATTTTTTTTTGTACTTAATAGCTTAACAAAAACGTCAGTTTTTTATTTTAAGCTTTAATCATACGTAGTTTATTTAAACAGATCAGTTTTGCAAGCACATTACATAAATAATTCTACGATATAATAATAAATCAAGCTGTATGGATGACGCTAATATTTTTTAGCACTCATAGGCAGTAATAATCAATAGTTAAGAGGTTTTATGGCAAAGGCAAGTGATTTAAAGCGAGGGATGGTAGTAGAAATCAACGGGATACCTCATGTGGTTAAGCAAGTTGATGCAAAGAGTCCATCTTCACGCGGCGCTTCAACCTTATATAAAATTCGTTTTACTAATCTTAAAACAGGTCAAAAACTCGATGAGTCTTTAAAAGGCGATGATTTTTATAAAGATACAGATTTAGTAAGAGCTAAAGTACAGTTTTCTTATATTGATGGTGATAATTATATCTTTATGAATATGGAAGATTATACCCAATACAGCTTAAGTCGAGAAGATTTAGACGATCAAATTAACTATTTGAGTGAAGGCTTAGAGGGGGTTATTGCTTTATTAATAGATGATGAGATTTTCGGTATTGAATTGCCCAGTTCCGTCGTCTTAGCCATTGTAGAAACAGCACCTGCAATTAAGGGTGCGACTGCTTCAGGTAGGACTAAAACAGCTAGATTGACGACGGGCGTGGAGGTTCAGGTGCCAGAGTATCTTGAGACAGATGAATTAATAAAGATTAATACAGAAAGCGGAAAGTTTATGTCGCGTGCTTAATAGAAAATAGATTTTAATTTTTGAAGCCCGATAACATGGAAAATATATTAGAAACTCAACAAGGTACGTTTGAGCTTGATAGGCTTCCAAAACGTCCTTTAGAGCTTTTGCGAGCCTGGGATGCTGCGGATGAATATTTACTCGCTTATTTGTCTGCACACGAACTATTGTCGAAAGATTCACGTATTTTGATATATAACGATAGTTTTGGAGCTTTAGCTGTAGCGCTTAATCAATTTAAACCCATAGCAATTTCTGATTCATTTCTATCACAGCAGTCAACGAAGCTAAATTTAAGTAAAAATAAATTTCCAGAAGACAGTGTGCAATTTATTAATAGTCTTGATGGTTTGTCAGGTACTTTTGATACGGTAATTATTAAAGCTCCAAAGACATTAGCTTTGTTAGAGGATCAACTCCTAAGATTACATCCACATTTAACGGCTTCAACCCAAGTGATAGTCGGGGGAATGATTAAAACATTACCACCTTCTGTCTGGGCTTTATTAGAACGCTTAGTAGGACCTACTACAACCGGATTAGCAAGAAAAAAAGCGAGGCTTATTTTCGTCACACCAGATCTAACTTTGAATATCCCCCTAAATCGTTACCCAACATCCTATCAACTAGAAGAGTCAGATAAAGTAATTAGTAATCATGCGAATGTTTTTTCTCGTGAAAAACTTGACATCGGAACCCGTTTTTTTCTTCAACATTTGCCCGTCGGACTCGGAAATTCGGAGATTATTGATTTAGGTTGTGGTAACGGATTGGTGGGCTTGATGGTTGCACAAAAAAATCCTGCAGCCACTGTTCACTTCATAGATGAGTCTTTTATGGCGGTGGCCTCAGCAAAAGATAATTTCCATAGAGCATTTGGAGTAGAAGGTAAGGCTACTTTTTGTGTTGGAGATGGCTTGTGTGATATAGCAGCAGCGTCGGCTGATCTGATTCTTTGCAACCCCCCTTTTCATCAACAGAATACAGTGGGTGATCAGATTGCAAATAGTATGATTAAAGAATCAAAACGAGTATTGAGGGTAGGAGGGCAATTATTGCTGATTGGTAATCGACATTTAAACTACCATTTGAATTTGAATCGACTATTTGGAAGCCATACAGTAATTGCAACAAATAATAAATTTATTATATTAAAAGCTACTCTTAAAAGATAACTTCAAAGATTTATAATTAACAAAGTAAATTAGATTTTTTCGTTAATTAAAACACCTTTCTCAATGTTTACACTAAGAAAGGTGTTTAATAACAATTTTACGCTGGGGTTACATTCTCAGCTTGCGGTCCTTTTTGACCTTGAGTTACTTCCATAGTAACTTTTTGGCCTTCACGCAAGGTTTTGCGGCCGGCGCCGTTAATGGCACTGTGGTGAACAAAAACATCTTTTCCACCTTCTTGCTCAATAAATCCAAAACCTTTTTCATCATTGAACCACTTAACGGTACCTAAAACTTGATCAGACATATCACACTCTTAACTTAAAAAACGCCAAATTTTTGGCTTTACAAAACCCAGCCTAAGTAAACAAAGGCCGACTAAACTAGAACTACGTCTAAATAGTAGCACTAAATTTAGTCGTTAGGCAAAAAACTTTAATTAATTTCTAAATATTTTTTAACTAACAGCTTTTCTATGCTTTTTTAGTGAATTTTGATTAATTAAACATTCAATTTAAAACGATTGATACGGTCAAAAAACTCATGAAATATAAGTGCAGAAAGTATTAATAAAGTGCCGATTATAATTTTTAAAGTTATCAATTCATGGTTAATTAAATGCCCTAATATAAGGGCAAGCGGCGGTGAAATAAGTGAGATCAACGCTACACGAGTCGCGGGTAGGTGAGTGAGTAAATAATAATAAAACCCGAAGCCGATCGTTGTGGCAATGACACCCAGATAAAGAATTGAAGCCAAATTTTTAGGGGATACATGAATGGGCCAATGACCATCGATGATACCCCAAGTTAGCAGATAGGCAGGTAATGCCAATAATAAACCTCCTGCCACTTGTGATAATGCCGGTAAGCTTGCATCAATGCGTTTTATCCAAACTGAACTAATTGATTGTAAAAAAGCCGAAAGTAAGACGCCACCAATACCTAATAGGGCATTAAAGCCGAATTGCAAGGCTGATCCATAGATAATAGACAGGCCACCCACGCCCAAGGCATAAGAAAGAAGTTTGCCCAGGGTAAGGCTTTTTTCGCCGAGGAAGATAGCCGCTAATAAGGCCGTCATTAGCGGGGTAAGTCCAAATATAACTGAAATCCAGCCGGAAGGGATTAGTTGTGCAGCCCAATAAACGGCCATCATTGAGCCATAGATTTGGAGAGCAACAGCACAATAGGTCATAAAAGCTTTACGATGCCATGTTAGCTTTTGACGTCTCAGTAAAAGTATCAATAAAATGCAAAATAAGCCAATGGTCATTCGCGCTGTTACGCCGAAGAGAAAACCAGGGCCTTCACCACTCCATTTAATGGCTAACGGAGTCGTCGACCAGAGTAAAATCACACTAAGGTAGGTTATAGGTATGCGCATTTTATTAAATGGGTATTGAGACGGTCTATGATGAGATAAAGTTAACGGGCTTTTATGGTAAATAAATACTCCATCTCATTCCATTTAATGTCTGACTCTTGCCGCCTTCCAACTTGCCGCCCACTAATTGTATTAACTCAAAAACAACGGTCACTCCAATGCCGTGGCCATGAATATTTTCATCAGCTCGAATGCCACGCTTAAGAATATCATTAAATTTGCCTACCGGAATGCCAGGTCCATCATCTTCAATTTGCAGTAATAGTGAGAAATCACGTCTACTTTTGCGTGCATTAAGTTCAATACTGACTTTAATTGAATTTTTACACCACTTACAGGCGTTATCCAACAGATTTCCTACAATTTCATACATATCACCTTCTTCATAATAAATTAGGCATTGTTCAGGAATATGGAGTTCAAAATTAATATTCTTATCGATATAAACTTTTGAGAGTGATGCTTTAACCTTATTAATGACGACGGATACATCAACGGTCTTAATAGCCACGTGGTCTGCTTTAGCGGCTGCTCGTTGTAATTGATATTCAACAATTTGATTCATTCTGGAAATTTGTTCATGAACGATTTCTTTATCATCACTCAAAGATTCAACACAACCTCTTAATATGGCAAGCGGTGTTTTTAAACTATGTGCTAAATCAGCCAGAGTGTTTCGATAACGATCTAAATGCGCGCGCTCATGCGTTATAAAGGCGTTAAGATTACCGGCTAGACCTTCTAATTCTGAAGCATAGTGACCATCTAGTAGTATTTTTTTTCCATGCTCTATCGCATCAAGGTCGTTTACGATACTTCTAAGGGGTTTTAAACTCCAGCGTAACAAGGAAAATTGTATAAACACTAAAACCAAACCAATAATGAGCAGCCATAAGCGTAAGGTTTCTTGGAGATGTGCGACCTGACTACTCACAAAGCCAGCATCTTCAGTTACAGTAAATATATACTCTCGTGCTATACCTGAATTGCTTTTTAAAATAACAGAAGAATGGAGTGCATAGCGATTGTGTTTAATGGTTTCAAATTTAGAAGTACCAGCGATTAGTGCTTGAGGATTAATTAACTCTTCAAGACCTATTGCTGATTGTGAACGCCACACCATGTTTTGTTTTGCTTGTTGAATGAAGCCATAAAGTCCCGATCCCGGATTTTCAAAGCGTGGCTCAGGTAAAACGGCTGGCATCGTCAAGTCACCCGTATCATTTAACTTAGCGGCCGATAAAAGCGCATAAATTTGAACTTGTAACCTATCCTTTAAGGCTTGTTCTGCACTTTCTAGAAAGCCTTGCTCAAGAATAAAGGCGACTAACGTAAAAAAAGCTGCAAGCACTAAACCTTCAGCAATCAATAGTCTAAAACTTAGCGATTTAGTACGCATTTAAATTAAAAAATAAGAGGGGATAAAATCTAGCATCACGATAATTTTTTACCGATACGATAGCCACGTCCGCGCAAAGTTTCGATGGGTTTGCGTGTCCCATCCGGATCAAGTTTTTTTCTTAAGCGACCAATAAAAACTTCTATAACATTACTATCACGGTCATAGTCTTCGTCATAAATGTGTGCGGTTAAAACGGATTTAGAAATCAATTCTCCTTTGCGAAACATTAAATACTCCAGTACTTTATATTCGAAGGCGGTTAATTCTAACTTTATACCCGCAACAGAAACCTCCTGTGATAGGCTATTTAATTCAATGTTATCATGCGTTAAGATCGGTTGGGCTTGTCCCGCCGAGCGTCTAATTAATGCGTTAATTCTTGCAAGTAACTCCTCATATTGAAAAGGTTTTACTAAGTAATCGTCCGCACCCGCTTCCAGTCCTTCGACCTTTTCTTGCCAACGACTTCTGGCTGTTAAAATTAGAATGGGGATGGTTATTTTTTCCTTGCGCAAGCGTTTAATAAGCTCTATTCCTGAGAAATCAGGAAGACCAATATCAATAATGGCCGCATCAACTGGATATTCGATGCCCATAAAATAGCCATCTTTACCGGTATTGGCTACATCAACAGCAAAACCTTTATGTGAGAAATATTGCTGAATTTGTGTGCAAAGTGTTATTTCATCTTCAACAATAAGAATACGCATGCATTTTCTCCTTAATAATCGCGTTTAAGTTGAGTGAATGTTTAAATAGTTACCAATGAGCTTTATTAGAGCAGTATCAGCATAACCCATTATTCCAGAGCGGCTTAATTTGAATAATAAGCGATGATTTTACCCCAATATCCTATGTTAAGCAGTTTTGTGTTATAAAATTAAAGAATAGACATTGGGAGACCATGTCATAGGTTTATTGACGGTTACGGACAAAATTCAACGCAGTAATAGAATTATAGACACTCGAATTTACTTTACATATAAGGTGTGCCCCCATGACTCAGCGTTTACCACCCATGAACGGTAGCAAAATTGTAATGCAAGACGGACACTTAATTGTGCCTGATAACCCTATCATTCCTTATATTGAAGGGGATGGGACAGGCGCTGATATATGGCGAGCAACGGTTAGGGTTTTGGATGCTGCCGTTGCAAAGGCCTATTCTAATCAAAGAAAAATACATTGGCTGGAAGTCTATGCCGGTGAAAAAGCTAACGTACTCTTTAATACGTGGTTACCTGATGATACCGTGGCCGCGTGTAGAGAATATTTAGTCTCGATTAAAGGCCCTTTGACGACTCCAATAGGTGGAGGTATTCGTTCATTAAATGTGGCCTTGCGCCAAATGCTAGACATGTACGTTTGTTTACGCCCCGTTCGCTGGTTTAAAGGCGTGCCATCGCCGGTAAAAAAACCTGAAGCGGTAGACATGGTTATTTTTAGAGAAAATACTGAAGATATTTATGCTGGCCTGGAATTTGAGCAAGGCAGTGAAGATAATAAATTATTTATGCGTTTATTACAGGAGAATTTTCCTGAGCAATTTAGTAAAATCCGCTTTCCTGAAACATCAGGTATCGGCATAAAACCAGTTTCAAAAGAAGGAACAGAGCGCCTAATGCGAGCTGCCATTGATTATTGTCTAGTGAACAAACGTAAAAGTCTCACGCTTGTTCATAAAGGCAATATAATGAAATTTACCGAAGGTGCTTTCCGTAATTGGGCTTATGCCGTTGCAGAGCGCGATTATGCTGAGCAAACTTATACAGGCGCGCAATGGGAGCGAACACGTAAAGCCTCTGGGGACGTCGCTGCAAATACTGAACAAGCGAACGCTTTAACCAAAGGCCGGCTTTTAATCAAAGATGTTATTGCTGATATCGCTTTACAACAAGTTTTAACACGACCAGAAGATTTTGATGTGATTGCTACACTCAATTTAAATGGTGATTATTTATCTGATGCCTTAGCAGCCCAAGTGGGCGGTATTGGCATTGCGCCAGGTGGTAATATTAATTATTTAACGGGCACCGCTGTATTTGAGGCCACCCACGGTACTGCACCAAAGTATGCTAATTTGGATAAAGTTAATCCCGGTTCATTGATTCTGTCGGGTGAGATGATGTTGCGTTACCTCGGATGGACAGAAGCAGCTGATGCTATTTTATCTGCGATGGATGCCGTCATCGCTAGTAAACGTGTAACTTATGATTTTGCGCGTTTGATGGCTGGCGCAACAGAGGTTAAATGCAGTGAATTTGCAGATATAATGATTGAAAATTTAAACCGCCACACACCTCCTTCTGGCAACTAAATTAATTAGGCTAAAAAATGACCAAAGAAATTATCCAAACAACTAAGGCACCTAAAGCTATTGGTACTTATTCTCAAGCGATTAAAATAAATCAAACCGTTTATCTATCGGGACAAATTCCTTTAGTGCCTGAAACCATGTTGATTGTTAAGGGGGATATAAGCGCTCAAATCACGCAAGTCTTTGATAATTTGAAAGCAGTTGCTGAAGCGGCTGGTGGCGATCTTTCTGATATTGTTAAATTAAATGTATTTTTAACAGACTTATCTCATTTTCCGTTAGTCAATGAGATTATGGGGCATTATTTTGAACAGCCTTATCCTGCTCGTGCGGTGGTTGGCGTTGCGGGACTGCCTAAAAGTGTCAGTGTGGAAATGGATGGGATTATGCATTTAAAAATTCAAGAATATCCAGCGTGTTAATCCTAGTCAATTGATAGCGTTGTCACGATAGCGTGAATTGCCTTAACCAATCCGTTGGTAAGCTAACAGGTATAGGTGCGCAAACACTAAACCGCTTAGAAAAAATCGGTATCCGAAAAGTTCAGGATCTGCTTTTTCACCTGCCATTACGTTATGAAGATCGCACGCAAGTTTATCCTATCAGCGCTTTGAGGGTGGGTATGACAGTCCTCGTTCGAGGCCGTGTAGATTTTATTGATAGTCTACCTCGAGGTCGCAAAAGTTTAGTTTGCAGGATAAGTGATGGTACTGGCTTTATTTCATTAAAGTTTTTTCATTTTACGGCTAATCAAAACAACTCATTAAAGCCGGGGGCTTTAATGAGTTGTTTTGCAGAAGTAAGGCATGGTTTTGCTGGGCTTGAAATGGTTCATCCCGATTATCAGATTATTTATAATCTAGATGATGTGATTACAGAAGCGTGTTTGACTCCCATTTATCCCTTAACGGATGGACTAAGCCAAACGCTCTTAAGAAAAGCAGTTAAGCAGGCACTAACGCTTTGGAATAATAATCCCGATTTATTGATTGATTGGATTCCCCCTTCCACGCTAAAGAAATATGCTTACCCTTCTTTGACAGAAGCCCTGCAGACATTACATGCCCCTAATAAAACAATGTCACTTATGGCATTACAAAATGGAAGTGTACCTGCATTAAAGCGCTTAGCATTTGAAGAATTATTAGCTCATCATTTAAGCTTACGTTTAAGTAGAAATAAAATAAAAGCCTGGCAAGCACCGATCTTTGGACAGGATCCTAACAAAGCCATTAAGGAACAGTTTCTTAGTGCCTTACCTTTTAAATTAACGGGTGCACAACAACGCGTTATTAAAGACATTGAAACGGATTGCGAGCAAGCACATCCCATGATGCGCTTGATTCAGGGTGATGTGGGTTCAGGTAAAACCATCGTTTCAGCTTATGCAGCCTTGCTGGCATTATCAGCAGATTATCAAGTGGCTATTATGGCGCCGACAGAGTTGTTGGCAGAGCAGCATCATCGAAACTTTAGTCTGTGGTTTAAAAATTTTCAAACAAAAGTTGTATTTTTAACCGGTCAAATTAAAGGGAATGCACGTAAAGAGATTTTACAAAGCTTAGCGGAGGGTTCTGCAGGTATAATAATTGGTACGCATGCCTTATTTCAGGAAAGTGTAAACTTCCATCGACTCGGCTTAGTTATTATTGATGAGCAACACCGTTTTGGTGTGCATCAACGAATGGCTTTAAGGCAAAAAGGGCAGCAGGGCAATACGAGGCCGCATCAATTGGTTATGACAGCAACGCCCATTCCTAGAACCTTAGCTATGTTGCAATACAGTGATTTAGATATATCTATCATTGATGAATTGCCACCTGGCAGACAACCCATTGTGACTAGCGTTATTCCTGCTGAGCGCCGTCCTGCAGTCATTGATAGAATTAATCATTGGGTGGCAAAAAAACGTCAAGTTTATTGGGTTTGTACGTTAATTGAAGAGTCAGATGTTTTACAATGTGAAGCGGCTGAAAACACCGCTGAATTATTGACCTTAGCCTTAGGGAATGTGCGTGTTGCTTTAATACATGGTCGGATGAAAAGTAAAGAAAAGGATAGCATCATGCAAGCCTTTAAAAATCATCAAATTGATCTATTAGTCGCCACTACAGTCATTGAAGTTGGCGTTGATGTGCCTAATGCGAGCTTAATGATCATTGAAAACCCAGAGCGCTTAGGACTCTCGCAATTGCATCAATTGCGAGGTCGGGTGGGTCGAGGCAAAGACGATAGTTATTGTTTATTAATGTATCAATCACCTTTATCCGATACAGCTCGCAACCGCTTAGGTATTTTAAGAGACAGTAATGATGGATTTGTTATCGCCGAAAAAGATTTGGAATTACGTGGCCCAGGAGAAATGATGGGGACCAGGCAAACGGGGGCTATAAATTTAAAAATTGCCGATTTAGCCAGAGATGTTGATTTGTTGGAGGCTATCCAACAGACCACTGAACAAATTTTAATTCAAGCGCCCCAAGCTATTCAGCCCCTTTGCGAGCGGTGGTTGGGCGCGTCTACAGAATATGCAGAGGTTTAGTTAGTTTGACCATAAAAAGCTTTTTATTTGCTCGTGAGCCTTTGTGGCTTGAAAATCGACCAGGTTTACGTCATAAACTTCCACTCAATGTCCAATCTTGGGTTTATGAGTCAGGGTCACTCACTAAACGATTGCGCGATTTCTATGGTGCAGGTGTGGCGGTTAAAGTATTGCTTCAGCGTCGACGCACGCCTTTTTTAAGTGAACGTCGTTTACTTAATTTACCAGAGCATCACATTATTTTAACAAGAGAAGTTTTACTTCATGTTAAGGGTAAGCCGCTTATTCTGGCAAGAACAATCATTCCAGAGGAAACGATTAAAGCCGCTAAAAGTAATTTATCCAGATTGGGTAATCGTCCGTTGGGTGAAATAATATTTTCGTATCCACAGCTTGAGCGTCTTTCTATGGATATTACCTTAATCAATTTATCCACTTGGACACCTGCAGCCAATAAAGAGGCGATCATAGATCAGCCAATATGGGGTAGGCGGACCGTTTACGGAATCGCACATAAACAGATGTTAGTTAGTGAGTTTTTTCTCCCTGAAGTGTTAGAGGTTTTAAAACCAATAAAATAAATCATAGTTAAGAAGATAATTGAACTAAATTGAGATATAATTACAAGGATAAGCAGGCTAGGTGATTATCAATTCTAGTTTTCTATGTCAAAGTATTTGGGGTGTTAGCTCAGTTGGTAGAGCAGTGGACTCTTAATCCATGGGTCCCGAGTTCGAGCCTCGGACGCCCCACCAAGTAAATCAAGGTCTTACGTGAAAACGAAGGCCTTTTTTATTGTCTGAAGTTTTACAAGGGACACTGGCGGGGCAAATAAGAGTAAATAATCATAACAAATCACCTTGTTTTTATACATAAAAACACATCTATTACTCTATCTTCAATTTTTTTAGATTGACTGACATGATCCTAAATAAATCAGAGTGTATCGTTAATGTTTAGCCGGTATTGCTTATAGAAATTCAAGAGTTGGAGGGTGATCTAAATGCAACTGTTAGATGGTTGTTAAATACAATGTCTCTTTAGGTGTCATTAGAAATATTATTAACAGGAAGAGTTGGAGAAATATTTAAAAATCTTCCTGTCAATTTATGTTGATAATTATATGAATCCACAAGAGCCTAATCAGCCAAATCTGATTATATTTGATTGTAAGTGAGGGTCAATTTAATCAGAAATAGTCGTGCAGCTACACTAAAAATGATCCCATCCAGCAAAACAATCTTTTGATTATTTCAATAAGCTTTAAGAAAAATCCTCGGTAATCAGGGGGATATCCCTCAGTTGGTGATCAATTTACATGAATGGGTCATCAGTTCAAGAAGCTGATAGGGTAGGTTTCCAAGCTGAAATGATGTGTAAATGGCTAAAGTAGATTTGATAAATACGTTTATTGAATAGCTGGTTACGACCTACAAGAGACATTGGGATATGAGTTTAGGCTTCCCGATACCGGTCATTGGCAAAGTAAGTTGTAGTACGTAGTTGGACCCAAATCTGCTTCGGATAACAGGCGTCATAAAGTAGCCTAAAGCCGAGCCTTCTGTGGTTTTTAAAGAAATCCTATGAAACAATACTGTCGTTTGTTTTAATTGTACCCTAACGTAACCGGCTGCGAACGTCATTCTGCAATATTCATCGCCATATAGCTGCCGTTGGCGAATGACTCTTGATGGCACACAACAGTCAGTCAACTTTGTTAGGAAATTGAGTTAGGCTAGGTTTTTATTCAACGTACGGTTTTGACCCGCAGTCGTCATTGAAGCCAGATTTCCGGATAACCGGATTCTCACTTAAAGATTGCGATCGCAAAGGGCGCTATAAAATATGGACTTTAATTTTCTTGGCTATACGTTCAGGTGTCGGTTATGTAAAAATCGCAAACGAAATAGTTTGTCTGTAAGTTTTACGCTTACGGTTAGCAAGGTGGCGATGAAGTCGATGCGACTGAAATTTAGGAGCATGCGAGTGCGAATGTATACAGAGATGAGTGCCGAGCAGTTAGCTAAGTGGCTGAATCCGATTACAAGTGGATGGATAGTCTACTTTGATCGTTATTATCGATCAGCACTATGGTATTTGTCAGCACGTAAACAAAGCGAGGGCATAGCGTAAATTTAAGTTCCTCCGTTGGCATAAAACCAGAGTATTGCAGTTTCTTGAGAGAATTGCTGATCAATGTTCAAGCTTGTTCGCCTGTTGGCGAGCTGGAATGACAGGAGCGTTTGACTGATGGGAGCGGTAAGAATCGAGAGCGTAACGTTCTGCGAGAGGCTGCTGGGGAAGTTCCTGCGGCCTACTCACCATTAGCGCCTGCTAAATTCCATCATCTAGTTTCAAAAATAAGAACTTTGTAGGGTCTAAAAGATAGTCGATTCAAGCCGTTTTATTTATAAATGTCCCTTAATTGTCCCATTTTTAGAAATTTGTTTTTAAATGTCTTGTTATATGTGGTCTGTGTTCAATTGTTCTATTGATTACTTATCAATTGTTGTTATTTATTGTATATTATTATATGATTTTATTTAGAAAAAACGGGCTTGGGAGTGCTACCAACACCACCAAACCCTAATCGATAACTTAACAATCAGGGTTAAGCAATGGCTAAAAGATATCATAACGCCATTGTCCGAAGGGCTTTCATGGCAACTATTGAAAAACGCATTACTGATAATGGGGGAACATCCTACCGTGTAAAAATCAGATTAAAAGGCTATCCAGTTCAAACAGCTACATTCAAACGACTTACTGATGCTAAAAAATGGGTTCAAGACACAGAGAGTGCAATTAGGGAAGGGCGGCATTTTAAAACCACCGAAGCAAAAAAACACACCCTAACTGATTTGGTGGACCGATATATTAAAGACGTATTACCCAAGAAATCTAAACAAGTACATGCACAACGTCCACAACTTGAACGATGGAAAGCTGAATTAGGTTGTTATGTCTTAGCTGATATAACCCCATCTTTGATAGTTGAATGTAGAGATAAATTGCTAACAGAGTTGACACCTAGAGGCTCCCAGCGATCACCTGCCACAGTGGTTCGATATATGGCAGCATTATCACATGCTTTTACTATTGCTGTTAATGAATGGCAATGGTTAGAGATATCACCAATGAGTAAAGTGAAGAAGCCAACGGAACCTCGGGGACGTGTTCGATTTCTTGATGATGAAGAACGTATTAAGCTTTTACAAGCCTGCAAAGAATCTCCAAACTCTATGCTGTATCTTTGTGTCATTTTGGCTTTGTCGAGCGGGATGCGGCAAGCTGAATTAATGGGGCTTAAGTGGCAGGATGTGAATTTAAAAGATGGTTATTTAATCCTACATGAAACGAAGAATGGTGACAGAAGACGTGTTCCTTTATCTGGTTTGGGTTTATTGTTATTACAGGAATATGCAAAAATAAGACGTATTGACACTCCGCTATTATTTCCAAGTGATAGAAATCCACAGCAACCTATAGATTTACGAAAAGCATTTAAAAACGCGCTTACAATTGCAGAAATAACAGAATTTAAATGGCATGATTTGAGGCATTGCACCGCAAGTTATTTGGCTATGAATGGTGCTTCATTAGCCGAAATTGCCGAAGTACTAGGACATAAGACCCTTTCCATGGTTAAGCGTTACGCACATTTATCAGACGGACATGTAAGTAATGTTGTTGCTAGTATGAACGCCAAAATATTTGGGGGTATGTGATGACTAAGATAACACGTGAATATTATCCGATAACAGAAGCTGCAAGAATTGCAGCATGCTCAGATCCTGATTTAGTAAACTTGGCTGCGAGGGGCGATATTAGATTTATTGTTTTAACAGCAGGGTTGCTAGCTCAACAGGTTATAGAGAAAAACATAGCTCAAACATACGAATATATCAAAGATAAATTTTGTTATGTGCGCCCAGATAGTGTTGCGATATTTGAGGCAAATCACTCTAATGACAGCTTATACATTGAAGTGGTTCATACCGATGCTGATTTAGAAAACGGTTGGAGGCTACATGAAAGTTCTTGGATACCTATGACTAATGAGTACCTTTATATGTTGACGGTCGATATTAATGCGCTGATGGATGACTCAATTCCGAATGACGATAGTGGATACAAACCAAGATGTAATGGATATAAAGAACGTGATGTTTTTGCAATTAAACTGATTGAAAAAGACCCTAATTTATTAACGATGCGTTCCGGTCAGATTAAAACCAAATTAGAACAAGAATCTACACTATTTATATCTGGCTATGATAGTTGGTGGCGTGACAATCCAATATTCCCGAAAAGCAAAGCTGGGCGACCTAAACGGAGTTAATGCATCGCCGAAAAAACAGCTAAATGATGTGATTAATTTGTGAGTATGAAGCCCGTTTAACTGCGGGCTTTTTTATGCCACTAGGAAACACGTAGTCTTAAATACTGTGAGTGACTCACAGTATTAAATTCACAGTATTCACACTATTTTTATATATAAAACAACACGTTAGAGTATGTCGCAATCAGTAGCAATAAAGCGCCTGATTAAGAATAGGACATAACAAAATGACAAATCAAACATATGCTTATCTAACTGTAAATCAATTCGTAACCAAGCACGCTGCGTTTAATTTAGGTGGCTTGCGTTCCCTTATATTTAACGAAAACACAAACGGACTGGCCTCATCAGGTGCTATCGTGCGGATTGGGCGCAAAGTCTTAATAGACGAATCTAAGTTTTTTGCTTGGGTAGAAGCTCAAAATAAGGGAGTTTAATCATGGGGATAATAGCCACCACCCGCACTTGTAATGCGGGCAGCAGATCAAACAATTCACAGCTTAATTTTAACACCCTTATACGAGTTACGCTGATTAAATTCGCAGCGTGGATTAGATTGTTTGAGAGGTTGTTATGAGTAACCTAGATAAGCAAATTAAAAAACTTTGTGATGCTGGCTTATTTCTAGTACCTATTCCGCCGGTTGACGGCAAGCCATCAAAAGCCCCTAAAGGTATGGAATCAAAAGGTTGGAATAAGCCAAAATCAAATGATAATCCAAATGGTTATAGTAATGACCCAATAGATTTTCAGCATTGTGAAGGCTTCAATATCGGGCTATTTCATGGCGCATCAAATACCATAGCTCTAGATATTGATAATTTGGAAATAACTCAGCAAATATTCGAAGATACAACAGATATTCAACTACTAGACTGGTTAGAGAATACTTTAAGGTTTGAAATTAAAAGTCCTAAGCCAAACAGAGGGAAATTGATTTTTAAAGTACCATCCAATTTACAATTAAAGTTAAGACAGCTAAAGCATGACAAAGAAATGATATTCGAATTACGCGCTGGTAATTGCCAAGACGTAATTTATGGACAACATCCAGAAGGAGGTAATTATCAAATAATTGGTAATCCAGCATCTATTCCTGATGCACCAGCGATTTTATTAGATATGTTGTTACATTGGGACGACTGGAAGCTAGTATTTGATAGCGTATTAAATATTGATGCAGAACAACCCAAATATAAGCCGCATAAGGCTCAACAAGGTCAGAATATAGAAGGCTGGCGTAATCCTATAGCTGAATTTAACCAGTCTTTTTGTGTGCTTGATGTACTTATTCGCAATAGCTACAAACCAGCAGGAAAAGATAGATTTATTCGCCCTGATAGCTCTAGTAAAGTCGCTGGCGTAGTAATTTTAAATAACTGTGCTGATGGTGTTCAACGTGTCTTTTCACATGGTGGCGACGATTTAAATGATGGTTTTGCTCATGATGCTTTTGATTGTTTTCGTATCCTAGAACATGGCGGTAAGTGGTAATGGGTGCCTTAAATTGGAGCGAAGAAATAACAAAACATAATCAGCATTTATTTAAAGAGAGCGAGGCAAAAAACAAAAAATGGAACGATACTAAGGATAATGTAAAACCATTGTTTCCATTAGTACCGGCTTCTGAAATGACAGCTAACCCCATGCATACTAATTGGTTGGTCAGAAATATACTTGAACGAGGTAGCGTTAATTTATTATTTGGTGAACCAGCGGCGGGTAAATCTTTATTTGGCTTAGATTGGGCTTTTTGCATTGCGGCCGGCATTGACTGGGAAGGTCATCCCATAAAACAAACTGATGTGGTTATTATTGCCGGTGAGGGTTTTGCTGGTATGCAACGCAGATTAAAAGCATTAGAGATTAAATATAATCAACCCGCCCCAGCCCGATTATTTATCAGCAAGTCACCTGCTCAAATGTTGGATTCAACAAATGTGCAATGGGTGGCCGATACGATAGCCGACACCTGTCCTAATGCTGGCTTAATAATCATTGATACATTACACAGAAATATGGATGGTGATGAAAACAGCTCACAGGATATAGGTAAATTTGTTAATAATTTGGATATTTACTTTAAGCCACTGGGTGCAGCTGTTCTGGTTGTTCACCATAGTGGTCATGGTGAAAAGCAAAGAAGTCGTGGCAGTTCATCAATTAAGGCGGCTATGGATGGTGAGTTTTGTGTCACTAAAAATGGTGAGGCAGTGAAGTTTTCTTGTACCAAAGCAAAAGATTTTGTTGCCGGTAGAGATTTACAATTTGTTATTAAGCAAGTTGATTTAGGTTGGCTTGATGATGAACAAGAACCAGTGACCAGTGTTTATTTGGAATATATGGGCGAGGCATTGCCTATAGAAAAAACAGCTAAATTAAGTGTGCGTGATAACAATATTTTAACCAGTCTACGTTGCGCTATTAATGAAAATGGTAGTGTGCCTAATGAAGAAATCAAGACTAAGTTTAAAAATGATTTTAATTATTTAAATCCTGCAAAAGTCATACTCATTGAGGATTGGCGGCCTATTGCTTACAAAAGTATTGATTCCGATTCAAAAACTGATGATGCAAAACGTATGGCATTGAAAAGATGCAGAGATAAACTGCTTAAGTGCAACAAAACCCGCGAATATGACGGTTTTATTTGGCAAATATGTTAGCGATTTAACGAACGAATACGAACAGGAACGAACATTTTTAGAAAGTTGTTCGTTTATTAAGCGAACGAACACGAACACAACTCTTTAGAGTGTGTTCATTTGTTCGGTAAACCCGATTGGTTTTTAATGGACATATTTTTATGGCAACACGAAGCCTGGTTAAGAAATATTAAGGATAAACAATGACCAATAATGAAATTTTAAAAATGACCAGCATTAACGATAGTTTGAAAAGTAGTAACCAAGTTTTGCAAAACAATAAGAGAAAAGCGGGAATCAGTAATAGTCAGTATTGGGGTAGACTAGATTTTTCATCTAATTCATTGAATGCCATTAATACTTATTTAGAAGATAACGACATAAAGTTAAGTAGGAGGAAACGCAGAGCTTTAAA
>CAMDWT010000028.1 GCA_945877505.1 Crenothrix polyspora | reverse complement strand
TTTTAGGTGATATAAGACCTAATGGTGGTATTGTTTATTATGTTGATGGTTCGGGTCGCCATGGATTAGCCGCGCAACCAAATGATGAGGCTAGTTTTATGATTTGGACCGATGCAATGGCGGCAGCACAAGCTCATAATAACCCAGCTTGCCTGACAGATATTTTAAAAACACCAACTTGCTGGCATTTACCCACCAAGACAGAATTAAATTATCTTTTTGAACAAAAATCGTTTGTGGGTGGTTTTGCTAGTAGCCTCTACTGGAGCTCTACGGAGCTCGATAGCACCTTCGCGTGGGACCAGTCCTTCCTCAGTGGCTTCCAGACCAACTCCGGTAAGAACGACCCCTATATCAGAGTGCGTGCAGTTCAGGCTTTTTAACTATTTAACTATTTAGCTATTTTCTCTTCCAAAAAGCCTCTTAACTGGGGCTTTTTTGTGTCCGTCGTTATGTAAACAATGTATACAATAATTTACACACTACCTATGCCCTTATAGACTGCATTATTCTGTGTAAAGTAAAGTTGCTTTGACGCTTAATTTACATGTGTAAGTATTTCTCTAATAGTTTTGTTTACACATGCGTGTTAGATGTTTAGCATGGGTGTTCGATTACATTGTGACCGCTAAAACCTAAACCAGATGCTTTATATAGACGCATGGTGACCGAGAAAACCTAACAAAACCTGACATTCAAGATGCTAACTAAAGCTAACATTCAAGATGCTACCAAATTAGATATTACTTTATAACACCGAGGTTTCAGCGAGGGTATAGGTCAACATTAGGTCAAGGGTAATCACGCTAAAATAGCATAGTTTAAGCTTGAAAAGGTAGAGGTTAGGGCGAGGGTAAGATCAATATGCAGATAAAAATCAAAACGACACTATGAGACTATCTGCCATGATGAAAAAGTTTGAATGATTGGTGCGCAAAACAGAAGTGCGCAAAGAAGTACGCACGCAAAACAGAATTACGCAGAGAATTACGCAGAGAAAAGTTAAATATTTGGGCTGGTTTTATACTGGCCTTTTTTATGTCTGAATATTTGGCAACGATTGTCTATATTTGACGTAAAAATAAAAAAACCGTTTCAATGTCCCCTGTTTTGTCCCCTGTTTATGTTTTGATAGTCTACAGGCCTTGATAATTCTACAGTCATATACTACAGTCTGAGGGCTGTTTCATACAGTCCCAGACTTACCCAAGACCCCGCAAGTTATATGGCTTAGCGGGGTTTTTTGTGCCCATAAATCCTTGCGTAAAACTATTAAGCGAGCGTGATATGAGTAAATTTTTATGGAATAGGACTTTCGTTCGTCACTTTTATTTTTTCTTATCTAATAGGTCTATAGGTCGTTAATCTTCTCTGTATTGCCAGAAAAGAATGTCATGATTCTGCCAAAATCCTCCTGTTGAGGCAGTAGAACCTACATAGGCTTTATCAATGTTGAACAAAATCTGGGGAATATTCAAATCTGTTTTTAGCGAAGCAGTTTCAGGTCTGTTGTCAGTTCGTCAAGTCGTATAATCCACCGCTCTGTACTACTTTATCAGCACTGTCAACGGTGCCTCTTTTTATAAGATCCTTGGTGATCATTTGAACGACAGGCAGCGCGGCTGTTTTAGTCATACCCGTTTGTAATCGTTGATCATACAAGATTTTCAGCAGGATATAATCCAGCCCACTTAATAGATGGTCGATTGAATGGTCGTTAAAAATAGATGGAAAAACCTTGTCTGAATCATTGGGTAGTCCCAAAACTTGGGTTAATTCTTCGACAATGCAATCTACTAGTTTTGCATGCTTCCGAGCTCGATCGACCGGAATAATGACGACGGCCTTTTGTATAGAGCCATTTGTTAGGGTTGTAAAATGCCCCAAGCAGATGCTACTTCTAAAGAATTGTTCAAGTTCTTTGCCGGATTTCATGTTAAAAAAATGCTGTAGATCGTCTTTTAAGTTGTTTTCTTGACTAAATACAATAATTAAATTGGCTTCTTTGATCGATTTAGCGGGTTTAATGGGTAATCCTGTGATCATCTGTAAATGACGTAGGTGAAGCTCAGTTAATTCCTCATGCAAATGGTTATCTAATACACGATGGACGTAGTGATAACGAATGCCTGTGTTGGGCCACTTTCTAACAAGATGACCTGTTCCTGAATATTCGTTTTTTAATGCAATTTCAAAAAAACTATCAACAATATAAGGTGCCTGATGCCAATCAGCAGCCGTCGCATTGACCATAAAGCATATCAGTCCAAATAAAGCCTGCTTTTTTAAAATCATCAGTTATAGTTTTAAGTTAGCGTGATTCCATGGGCAGCGGTCGGCGTGACCAGAGATCGATGTTGCGGATAAAAAGCATCATCATTGAAAGGTATCCGGATGTTAGTGCAAGGATAAGGCTGATAAGTGCAATATAGTTAGCAATACCAGCAAAGCTTCCCCAGCCAAAGCTTATTATTACGGTGCCTACCGCAGTCAATTGAAATAGAGTCTTGAGCTTGCTCAATAGTTCAGTTCTTATCATTACCCCCATACAGGCTGCCATACTTCGAAAGCCTTGCACAGCAAACTCACGAGCAAGTAGCAGTAGAACCATCCATAGGGGAATTATGCTAGGATAATGGCATGATAGAAATATTAATAATACATTGGACATAATCTTATCAGCGAGAGGATCAAGAAAAGCGCCCAGTGGTGTGACACAGTTGAGATGCCTAGCAGCCCAGCCATCTAATAGGTCTGTTAGAGCCGCCATTAAAAACAGACCAAAAGCAAGCTGATAGGTGGTGGCATCCTGAGCGTTTGTCAGCAAGAGCATGATGGGAATTAGTAGTATTACACGCAAAATTGTTAAAAAATTGGGTAGCCTGTTCATGAGGTAATCGCCTGATATGTTGTTAACTTGTTTAACAGATGACGATGATCGTAGCAGACGAAAAATAGTGCGTCAAAGTATTGTTTAGTAAATTTATCAGAGCATTATTACGATTTTTTACCTAAAAAGTTGCGCTTTCCAGAGGGAATTAAACGTTTAACTCTTTCCGTTTAAGGCAAAGGGATCGATCCTTGAAATTGATATATCGCCGATATACAACCTAATAGAATAGGACATTAAATATGCGTATTATCTGTATACTCATTCTTGTGTTGATTTCAATTATTGAGATTGGACCGGTGCCTATTAGTCCGATATTTTTAATTTGGATTATTTTGTTTAGACCTCACTGGTTTTACGCCTTGGTTCTTAAGCTATACGCTAAAAATTAATACGCCAACTTTCTTACTAGTGCGCTTCGTTTTGGTGCGGCCCTGGGTTGCGCTCAAATGTTTAAGGTCAACTATTAAGGGCATGAGAGCTGTTGTTGTAGTTGGTCTGTTAATTGCTTATGTAAATATAAATCTTTATAAGGTCTTCAATTAAAAAAATGTATAAACGCATACTGGATCATCTTAATACCGCAATTTTGTTATTTGATAGTGAGTTAATACTTACTTTTATCAATACGACCGGTGAAATTCTATTGGCCGATAGCGCACACCATTTAATAGGGCAAAGTGCAGAGGAGTTGTTCAAGTTATCTGATCCTGCGCTTATGTGTAATTTAAAACAGTCTTTGTCTATGGCTGAGCCATTACTTGATCGCGCATTGATATTGAATCGAATGACCCATAATGTGACAGCAAATTTTAGTGCCACGCCCTTATTAGTTAATGAGCAAGTCAAAGAGATATTGGTTGAGTTTCAACAGGTTGACAATCATTTACGTATTTCTAAGGAAGAGCAGTTATTGACCCAACAAAACACGGCTCGTTTATTGGTTAGAGGATTGGCTCATGAAATAAAAAACCCGCTAGGGGGGTTGCGAGGTGCAGCTCAGTTATTAGATCTTGAGCTGGATGATCCAAATCTTAAAGAATATACCCAAATCATTATTGATGAATCTGATCGTTTACAGGGTTTAATGGATAAAATGCTGGGGCCTAATAAATTACCCGTTAAGAAGGGAATTAATATTCATGAGGTTTTAGAGCGAGTCAGGCAGCTGGTTCAAGCAGAAGCTAGCGGCAGTCTTCTTATAAAAAGTGATTATGATCCGAGTATTCCGAATATTTATGCGGATAAAGATCAGCTTATTCAGGCTTTTTTAAATGTTGCCAGAAATGCAGTTCAGGCTATGGATGGTAAAGGTAATATTATTTTTAAAACACGCATTCATCGGCATATGAACATAGGCCGTAAGCGCTATAAATTGGCGGTAAAGTGCGACATTATAGATAGTGGGCCAGGCATAGACGCGTCAATGATGAGTCAAATATTTTACCCCATGATCACCGGAAGAGCCGATGGAACGGGTCTGGGATTATCTATTGCGCAATCACTCATAAATCAGCATAGTGGTTTGATTGAATGTAACAGCGAGCCAGGAAATACTGTTTTTTCAATCTTTTTACCGATGGAGGTTGGTAATGAATAGTTCTGATACGGTATGGATTATTGACGATGATAAGTCTATACGTTGGGTTGTTGAAAAAGCGTTACAAAAATCAGGCATAATCACGCGTAGTTTTTCTGCGGGAAAAGAGTTGCTGAGGGCTTTGGAGGATGATCTACCTAATGCTTTGATAACGGATATTCGTATGCCTGGCATGGATGGCTTGGAGCTTTTAGAAAGAGTTCAGTCAGAACATCCAAATTTACCGGTTATTGTGATGACCGCTCATTCTGATTTGGAGAGTGCTGTTTCGGCTTTTCACGGAGGCGCTTTTGAATATTTGCCCAAGCCTTTTGATATTAAAGAAGTGGTTAATCTCGCTCAACGTGCCTGTATTCATGGTCGAGAGCAGCAAGGCGATGTAGATGTTGCCGCGTTAGGTAAGGTTGAGCCTACGCCTGAAATAATAGGTGAAGCACCGGCAATGCAAGAGGTTTTTCGTGCAATCGGACGATTGGCTCGGTCACATATTACGGTGCTTATTAATGGCGAGTCTGGAACGGGTAAGGAATTGGTTGCAAAAGCTTTGCATCGCCATAGCCCAAGAACTAACCGGCCTTTTATCGCTTTAAATATGGCGGCTATTCCTAAAGATTTGATGGAATCAGAATTGTTTGGTCACGAAAAGGGTGCTTTTACAGGGGCTCAAGCTCGGCGCGCAGGTCGTTTTGAGCAAGCAAATGGTGGAACACTATTTCTTGATGAAATAGGTGACATGCCGGCAGAATTGCAAACTCGTTTATTAAGGGTATTGGCCGACGGCGAGTTTTATCCGGTTGGCGCGCATCTTCCCGTTAAAGTCGATGTGCGTATTATTGCTGCTACACATCAGAATTTGGAGATATTAGTCGAACAAGGTCGATTTCGTGAAGACTTGTTTCATCGTTTAAATGTGATACGTATACATATTCCTGCTCTTCGCGAGCGAAAGCAAGATATCCCTCTATTGTTACGACATTTTTTACAGCAAGCCGCTTCTGAGTTGGGCGTTGAAAATAAAATCCTTAAACCTGAAGCTGAGAGTTATTTAAGTGCACTGGAATGGCCTGGAAATGTAAGGCAATTAGAAAATAGTTGTCGTTGGTTAACGGTTATGGCATCAAGTCGAGAAATTCATTTATACGATTTGCCACCTGAATTACTTAATACAGTGACAGAAAAGCCAATTATGGGAACGGATTGGGAGGCGTTGCTTAGATATTGGGTTGATAATCAGTTACTGACAAAAAAATCAGAAGTTGCTAAGGAAATTATCCCAGTCGTCGAGGCTATTTTGATTAAGGCAGCTTTGAATAAAACCAACGGTAGGCGACATGAGGCCGCAATTTTATTGGGTTATGGGCGAAATACGTTGACGCGTAAAATAAAAGAATTAGGTATAGAAGATGAGTAGGTTAAAGAAAGTCAATGTAGGTCTTTTATATCTTTCTAAGTAAGTTGTTTTAAAAATAGTCTGAAAAATTAATGCTTCGGTACGCAATAACATAGCAAGCTAAGTTATTTTCAACTGTCTTCATTAAACTATTCCTCTTGGCTTGACTTCTTGTTAAGCCTACTTTATTTCAATGCTGACTGGCTTTCAGTCGATCCCCTTTAATACCTATTAACTATTGAAGCACTTATTTTTATTTGAGCTGGCCTATACGTTTGCTCGCACCATGATAGGTCATGATAAATATGGATGCTCTACTATGGTGCACTAGGTCTTTAATCAATATATGTGTTTTTAAATTTCTGTAAGGCGCTAACAAAAAGTAAGTTTTATTGATACATACAAAGCAGGTAAGAAGATAGTTATAGGTTAAGTAAGCCAATAAAATTCAGTATTTTTTAATAGTTGGCACAATCTATGCTTTAAGTAATTTTGAGTCGTTACTTTAAAAAGAGAGGAACAAATGAAATTAATAACAGCTATTGTAAAACCGTTTAAGCTGGATGATGTTCGTGAGGCGCTTTCAGAAATAGGAGTGTCCGGTGTCACGGTGACTGAAGTAAAAGGTTTTGGTCGTCAAAAAGGGCATACTGAACTCTATCGTGGAGCAGAATATGTGGTCGATTTTTTACCTAAAGCTAAAGTTGAGGTGGCCGTAGCCGATCAATTACTAGGTCAGGCGGTTGAAGCTATTACCAAAGCAGCTAATACAGGAAAAATTGGTGACGGTAAGATTTTTGTGACTAATTTAGAGCAGGTTGTTCGGATTCGTACCGGTGAAACCGGCGATGACGCACTTTGATATTTAAGGGGAGAAAGATGAAACATTTATTAAATAGCTTTATTTTGGTCATTTTGTTGAGTTTTACGGGCATGGTATCTGCTGAGTCCGTGGTAGAGGTAGTGACACCCACTATTAATAAGGGCGATACTGCTTGGATGATTATGGCCACGGTGTTGGTTATCTTAATGGTTATTCCAGGTCTGGCCTTGTTTTATGGTGGTATGGTACGAGCCAAGAATATGCTTTCTGTGTTAATGCAAGTCTTTGTGATCTTCTCTATGATGGCCATATTATGGGCCTTGTATGGATATACGTTGGCTTTTACTGAAGGAACGCCTTTTATTGGCGGATTAAGTAAGTTGTTTCTGTTTGGTATCACACCAGATTCCATGGCGGCTACTTTTAGTAAAGGTGTTTACGTACCTGAGTATATTTATGTGGCCTTTCAATTAACCTTTGCTGGCATAACGCCTGCCTTGATTATTGGTGCTTTTGCCGAGCGAGTGAAATTTTCCGCAATATTAATCTTTATGCTTATTTGGTTTACGTTTGCCTATTTACCGATGGCTCATATGGTTTGGTATTGGGCGGGTCCTGATGCCTATACGGATGCTGCCGCGGGAAGTACAGCGGGTGCAACAGCGGGCTTTTTGTTTCAAAAAGGGGCGTTAGATTTTGCCGGTGGTACCGTTGTTCATATCAATGCGGGTATTGCTGGTTTGATAGGTTGTTTGATCGTTGGTAAACGTATGGGCTATAAAAAAGAATCACTTGCCCCTCACAGCGTCACCATGACTATGATTGGTGCCTCTTTATTATGGGTGGGTTGGTTTGGTTTTAATGTGGGCTCTAATCTTGAGGCGAATGGGCTTTCTGCGTTAGTCTTTGTTAATACTTTGTTGGCTAGTGCTGCAGCTACCTTGGCTTGGAGTGGCGCAGAATGGATTATTCGCGGCAAACCCAGTATGTTGGGTGGTGCATCGGGTGCCATTGCCGGCTTAGTTGCTATCACTCCAGCCTGTGGTTGGGCGGGTCCAATGGGCTCTATCGTGCTCGGCTTAGTGGCTGGTATAGCTTGTTTTATAGCGGTTACAAGCCTGAAAAGTCTGTTGGGTTATGACGATTCTTTAGACGCCTTTGGTGTGCATGGTGTTGGTGGAATCATTGGTGCGTTGGGGACAGCGGTTGTGGCAAGTCCTGCTTTAGGAGGTACCGGTGTTTGGGATTATGTGACTAATGGTGTAGCAGAATATAGTATGTCTACCCAGTTTATTAGCCAAGCTTGGGGGGTTGGTGTCTGTATAGTTTGGTCTGGTGTGGTTTCTTTTATAGCTTTTAAGTTGATTGATATTGTCATGGGACTTAGGGTTAGTGAAGAAGCAGAGCGTGAAGGCTTGGATATTTCAGAGCACGGAGAAACGGCTTATCATATGTAAGTTTCAGGTCTTGTGGTGAATAAAAACGGGAGCCTTGGCTCCCGTTTTTATTGCTTTAGTTAATCATTGGGCAATGTGCCTAGATCGAAAAAGTTTTCTTAGCCTTGTAGCTTTGTTTTTAACATTTTGTTCACCTCAGCCGGATTTGCTTTACCTTGCATTTCCTTCATGACTTGGCCCACAAAAAATGCGAATACTTTATCTTTGCCGCTACGATATTGCTCAACTTGATCAGTATTATCGGCAATGATTCTGTCAATAATGGCTTCAATAGCACCCGTATCGGTGATTTGTTTTAAGCCTTTTTCAGCAATAACTTCATCAGCTGATGCAGTCGAGTGCCAAAGCGCTTCAAATACTTGTTTAGCGATTTTTCCTGAAATGGTGTCGTCAGTAATACGTGTCAATAAACCAGCTAATCGTTCATAACTAACGGGTGAGTGAGTGATTTCAAGGTTGGCTTTATTAAGTGCAGCCGATAGATCCCCTGTTATCCAGTTAGCGCAAAGCTTGGCTTCTGAGCCAGAAGCTTTTAGTGTTGCTTCGAAGTAATCAGCTAATTGACGTGATGAGGTGAGAATAGTTGCATTTTCCTCATCTAAGCCATAAGCGTTTTTAAAGCGATCTTTTTTGGCTTGAGGTAATTCAGGTAAGGCGGCTTTTATTTCAGCTTTAAAGGCTTCATCGATGATAACAGGCAATAAATCAGGGTCTGGAAAGTAGCGGTAATCATTTGCTTCTTCTTTACTGCGCATAGATCGGGTTTCATCTTTTACTGAATCATACAAACGCGTTTCTTGTACAACTTTGCCACCATTTTCAAGCAGTTCAATTTGTCGTTCAACTTCGTGATTAATCGCTTTTTCAACGAATTTAAATGAATTGATGTTTTTAATTTCCGCGCGTGTACCAAACGCTTCTTGTCCTTTGGGTCTTACAGAAACATTAGCGTCGCAACGGAAAGAACCTTCCTGCATGTTGCCATCACAGATACCTAGATAACGGACTAGTTCATGTAATTTTCGCATGTAGGCAACGGCTTCTTTGGCAGAGCGGATATCAGGCTCTGAAACGATTTCTAATAGCGGTGTGCCTGCACGGTTTAAGTCAATACCTGTTAAGCCATGAAAGCTTTCATGTAAGGATTTGCCGGCATCTTCTTCAAGATGAGCGCGAGTAACCCCTATACGTTTATTGACCCCTTCTATTTCGATATCTAAATGACCTATACCCACTATCGGAAGGTCCATTTGACTTATTTGATAGCCCTTAGGTAAGTCGGGGTAAAAATAATTCTTTCGGGCAAAAACTGAGTATGGGGCAATATGCGCTTCAATGGCCATACCAAAAATAACAGCCATACGCACAGCTTCTTTGTTTAATACAGGTAAAACACCCGGAAGGCCTAAATCAACAGCACAGGCTTGAGTATTAGGCTCGGCGCCATAAGCCGTCGAGGCGCCAGAAAAAATCTTTGATTTGGTGGCTAGTTGTGCATGCACTTCTAGACCTATAACAGTTTCCCATTCCATCATTATCTCCTTATTCAAAGCCTTTAGGGCTATGTTGATGCCAATTTGTCACTTGTTGAAACTGGTGGGCAAGGTTCAATAAGCGATCTTCTGCAAAATAATTGCCGATAATTTGCAGGCCTACAGGCATGCCGTCAATAAAGCCAGCGGGGATTGACATTGCAGGTAAGCCTGCAAGGTTGATGGCAATAGTATAAATATCGGATAAATACATTTCGATGGGGTCATCCATTTTTTCACCGATGCCAAAGGCTGTTGTCGGTGTCACGGGGCCCATAATAACATCAACATCCGCTAAGGCATTTTTGAAGTCATCACTGATTAAGCGTCTTATTTTTTGAGCTTTAATGTAATAAGCATCGTAATAACCAGCAGATAAGGCATAAGTCCCCATAAGAATGCGGCGTTTAACTTCTTTGCCAAAAGCTTCACCACGAGAGCGAGTATATAAATCCGCTAAATCTGACGGATTATCGCAACGATAGCCATATCGAACGCCATCGAAGCGAGATAAATTTGCAGAGCATTCAGCCGGTGCAATGACATAGTAAGCCGGAATAGCGAGTTTAAGATTAGGCATAGAAATTTCTTTGATTTCTGCACCTAACTTCTTATATTCATTAATTGCAATTTCAAGGGTTGCGGCCATGTCGCTGTTTAACCCGCTACCAAAAAACTCTTTTGGTAAGCCAATTTTTAAGCCTTTAAGGGGGGCGTTTAATCCAGCACTATAATCAGGCACTGGCTGATCAACACTGGTTGAGTCTTTTTCATCAAATCCAGCCATTGTTTGCAGTAGAATGGCCGCATCTTCAGCGTTGCGTGTCATTGGGCCGCCTTGGTCTAGGCTGGAGGCGTAGGCAATCATCCCGTAGCGAGAGATGCGTCCATAGGTGGGTTTTAGCCCGGTAATGCCGCACAATGCTGCGGGTTGACGTATTGATCCACCAGTATCGGTACCTGTTGCACAAACGGTGAGTCTTGCGGCAACGGCGGCAGCGGAACCGCCAGATGACCCACCTGGAACGGTGTTGATGTTCCAAGGATTTTTAACGACACCGTAAAAGCTTGTTTCATTTGAGGAACCCATCGCAAACTCGTCCATATTAAGTTTGCCAAGCATCACGGCGCCCGCTTGATTAAGCTTTTCTACGACGGTTGCGTTATAAGGTGCAGTAAAATTATCGAGCATTTTAGAGCCACAAGTGGTTTTAACGTCCAAAGTACAAAAAATATCTTTTTGTGCTATTGGAATCCCCGTTAATACTGTTGCGTTACCGCTAGCAATTCTCGCGTCTGCTGCCTTAGCATTTTGTAATGCGAGTTCTTCAGTGACAGTGATGTAAGCATTGAGGTCTTGGTGCTTCTTGATTCGATTTAAAAATGCTTGTGTTAATTCAAGGCTTGAAAATTCACCTGAACGTAAGCATTGGGCTAGTTCTTTAAGTGTTTTAGTATGCATTATGGTGTTTTTCCTCTACTCAATCACTTTTGGCACTAGATAAAGTCCGGTATCGACTTGCGGTGCAATCGCTTGGAATTTTTCGCGATTATTTTGTTCAGTTACCACGTCAGTTCTTAGTCGTTGCGCTTGATCCATGGGGTGAGCCATAGGTTCAACATTGTCGGTGTTTAATTCGCTCATTTGAGTCATTAAATCTAGCATCCCTGAGAGGTCTTTTGCATAAGATTTAATATCTTGGCTATCAATTCCTAATCGAGCTAAATGCGCAATCTTATTCACATCATCTGCCGTTAACGACATGTTTATCTCCGTATTTAAAATCAGTAAGAAAGGTAAAAAGAGGCGTGATAACACGGTATGTTATCTATGTGCTTGGACATTATGTTGCGTGTTTCTTAACCTTATAGCGTATATTACTACAAAAATCCTACTTATATCTTGCTCAAATATGCGTTTGATTGATAGAGTATTACAATTTTCTATACGTTATTAAGGAAGCCAATAAAAATGTTCAAAAGAATTCGCGGTCTTTTCTCAAATGATCTATCAATAGATTTGGGCACCGCTAATACATTGATATATATTCCGGGGCAAGGGATTGTGCTGAATGAGCCCTCTGTTGTAGCTATCAAAGAAGACAGGATTCGAGGGTCAAAAACGATCGCGGCTGTTGGAGCTGATGCTAAACAAATGCTGGGAAGGACACCGGGTAACATTACAGCAATACGTCCACTTAAAGACGGTGTGATTGCTGATTTTGCGGTGACTGAACGGATGTTGCGTTTTTTTATAGATAAAGTTCATAAAAAAAATAGATGGTTACGACCTAGCCCACGTATCTTGATTTGTGTGCCTTGTGGTTCAACGCAAGTTGAGCGTCGTGCCATTCGTGAATCTGCCGCAATGGCCGGTGCTCGGGAAGTGTATTTAATTGAAGAGCCCATTTCTGCTGCGATAGGTGCAGGACTGCCTGTTGATGAAGCCAGTGGTTCAATGGTTCTTGATATAGGCGCAGGAACATCCGAAGTAGCGATCATATCAATCAACGGTATTGTTTATTCTAATTCTGTGCGTATTGGTGGCGATCGTTTTGATGAAGCAATTGTCAATTATGTGCGTAGAAACTATGGCACGTTAATCGGTGAAGTCACTGCAGAAAGAATAAAGTTAGAAATCGGCTCCGCTTATCCGGGTAATGAGGTTAGGGAGATTGAGGTTAAAGGCCGAAATCTTTCAGAAGGCGTTCCAAGAAGTTTTACATTGAACAGTAATGAAATCTTAGAAGCCTTGCAAGAGCCTTTGTCAGGCATTGTTAGCGCCGTAAAATTAGCACTCGAACAAACACCTCCTGAATTGGGTTCAGATGTTGCCAATCGGGGTATTTATTTGACAGGGGGAGGGGCGTTATTAAGAGATATTGATCGTCTACTTTCTGAAGAATTAGGCTTGCCAGTCTATGTGGCTGAAGATCCCCTTACTTGTGTTGCCAGGGGTGGCGGTATGGTATTGGAAATGCTTGATAAAAAAGGCTTATCCACTTTTTCTTTAGAGTAAGTTCTCATAAACTTCTGTATGTTACATGTGATTTAGATAGGAATTATCGGGGTCACAGTATCTTTTAACTGATATGAGGCTCCCACTATAAAACTTATATTTGCCACCGGTCCATCCATCAACACCCGCTTACTGGTCGCGGTTATTGCTTCGGTTGTTTTACTGGTTGCGGAGCATAGAAATTCAAGGATGGATGGGTTGCGAACGACCTTATCCTTTTTTGTTGACCCAATAAAATATTTGGTTGATTTGCCAAGTGTTTTATTGGATCAGATTATTGACTCTGCCACTACCTATCGAACCTTAAAACTTGAAAACGAAAGTTTGCGTGAAGAGCAACTTATCCATCAAACCAAGTTACTTAAATTTGCTGCGCTAGAAAAAGAAAACATTCGTTTACGGGCGCTATTGGAAAACTCATTTAAACTGGGCGAGCAAGTTTTGGTTGCGGAATTGTTGTCTGTCAATATGGAGCCCTATGAACATATTGTCGTTGTCAATAAAGGTACTCGTTTTGGCGTTCATCCCCAGCAACCAGTATTAGACGCAAATGGCGTCGTAGGTCAAGTTTTTAGAGCACTGCCGTTCAGCTCAGAAATCATGTTGATTACCGATCCAAATCATGCAATTCCCGTTCAGGTTAATCGCAATGGTCTCTTAACTATTGCAGTTGGCAGTGGCCAATTAAATAAATTAGTTCTTCCTTATTTACCCAGTAATGCTGATATTCGTCCGGGTGATTTGTTGATTACATCAGGATTGGGCGGTACTTTTCCTCAAGGTTATCCAGTAGCGGTTGTTGATGAGTTTACCTCGCAACCTAATAAAGCCTTTGCTTCTATTACGGCTACGCCAAAAGCTTTATTAGATCGTAATAGAGAGTTAATGATCGTTTGGAGTAAGTCTATTCCTGTGCCCTTTATTTCAAAGTCAGTGACAAGTGAAGCCGGGAGTCCTGTCGATGCGATTAAATAATTACGTTGGTTTCTTTCGAATTATACTGACATTAGTGCTGGCTATGGGCTTGCGAATAGCACCGTTACCACCCTCCTTGGCTGTATTAAACCCAGATTGGGTGCTTCTTGTCCTTATTTATTGGTCGCTTGCCATGCCTGAGCGTGTGGGTATTTTCCATGCTTGGACCTTTGGGTTGCTTACCGATGTATTGACGGGTCGATTATTGGGTCAATATGCTTTAGCGTATTCATTGATTATTTATATTTGTCTTAAACTACATAAACGATTACGCCAGTTTCCATTTTTGCAACAAGGTGTTTTTATCTTTTTTTGTTTGTTGTTGTCTCAATTATTACTATTCTTTATTAAAAATCTTCAACATCCCGCACAACTTCATGCGTCTTTTTGGCTGCCTGTCTTTACAGGGACATTGAGCTGGCCTGTGGTTTATGCTTTGCTGGGCTTTGTTAGCTTCTTTCGACGTAAGTAAGGCACATAGCAGTCCATGTCTAATATGTATGCTATTAAGGATCATTCCTTTGAGAACCAATTATTTATAAATCGAATCGTTATCGCCTTCATTATAATAATTTTATTAACATCAGGATTAATTGCGCGTTTAATTTATTTGCAAATTGTTGGCAACGCGCATTATTCATCGTTGGCAAAAGACAATAGCATCAAGATTGTGCCGTTGGTGCCTGCAAGAGGCATAATTTACGATCGAAAAGGAAGGGTTTTAGCTGAAAACACGCCTTCTTATAGTTTAGAAATCATCCCCGAACAAATTAAAGATATGGATGATATATTGTTGCGTTTACAGAAATTGCTCGATATATCGAATGAAGAAATCGAGCAATTTCAAAAGTTACGTAAACGACAAAAACGTTTCGCGAGTACGCCACTATTGTTAAGTATGACCGATGAGGAATTAGCAAAATTTGCGGTAGTTAGGCCCTATTTTCTGGGTGTTGATATTCATACGCAGCTTGTTCGACATTATCCATACAGTGATTTAACAGCGCATGTTGTTGGTTATGTAGGGCGTATAAATGAGACTGAGTTGAAAGAATTGCCTATAGCTGAATATAGGGGGTCTAGCCATATTGGAAAGTTGGGTGTTGAGAACTCCTATGAAAATGAATTGCATGGTAAAACAGGCTATGCAGAAATAGAGACTAATGTACAAGCTCGACTTCTTAATACCTTAAACGAAGTTAACCCAGATCCAGGGACCAATCTATATTTAACATTAGATATTGATTTGCAGAAGACCGCTTATGAGGCTTTGGCAGGGTTTAATGGTGCGGTGGTTGCTATTGATATAGCGACGGGTGGTGTTTTGGTCTTTGTTAGTCGACCTGGGTTTGATCCAAATCCTTTTGTGGTGGGGATAAGTAATGATACTTATCAGGCATTGCAATCTTCAGAGAATCAGCCACTTTATAATCGGGCTCTACGGGGATTATATCCCCCTGGGTCGACAGTAAAGCCCTTTGTGGCACTTGCTGGTCTTGAATACGGTGCCATAAATCCTGAGCAAAAGCTTTATTGCCCTGGTTATTATCAATTGCCTGGCGTCAGTCATAAATACAGAGATTGGAAAAAAGGGGGGCATGGTTCAGTTGATTTGAATCAGGCTCTCACTGAGTCGTGTGATGTCTATTTTTATCGTCTAGCCTCAATGTTGGGCATCGATAATATGTATAATTTTTTACAAAAATTTGGTTTTGGTGAGAAAACGGGTATTGATTTGATGGGCGAGAAGTCCGGCTTATTACCTTCCCGTGAGTGGAAGTTGGATAAAAAAAATCAAGCGTGGTATCCGGGTGAGACACTTATTACTGGCATAGGGCAAGGTTATCTTCAGGTTACCCCGTTACAATTGGCCAGAGCTACTGCTACCTTGGCTAATAAAGGTAAAGTAGTCACGCCTTTTTTAGTCGGTAATATTGTTAATTCTCAAGGCAGTCATCAAAGAACGGGAGCCAATAATAATGATATTCCACTCAACCAAGATAATATTAATACCGTTATTAATGGGATGATTAATGTTATTCATAGTGAGCACGGTACAGCTAAAGGGATTAATAGAAATATTAGTTACCAAATTGCAGGTAAAACGGGAACGGCACAGGTGACCGGAATTAAGCAGGGTGCAAAGTATAACGAAAATAATATTGATTTTAAGTTTCGTGATCATGCCCTATTCGTCTCCTTTGCTCCTGCGAATGCTCCTAAAATTGCGGTGGCAGTAGTGGTTGAAAATGGTGGTCACGGAGGCTCAGTTGCCGCACCAATAGCGGGTCAGGTCATTAAGCAATTTTTACAGGATTATCATGAAAATTGAAACGCGCCGAGAACAATTTGAACCCCCCTCAGTGCTGGGTAACTTCCTTAGAAAATTACATATAGACATTCCCCTTTTTATGGCGCTTTTATTGGCCTCAATGTTAAGTTTGTTGGTTCTTTATAGTGCCGGTAGTCAGGAAATGGATATTCTGGTTCGTCAAGCGAGTCGGGTAGGATTGGCTTTTGTTTTTATGACGGTACTGGCACATATAGATCCTTATCAATTCAAGCGATATGCCACGGTGCTATTTAGTCTTGGTATTTTGTTACTGCTTGCGGTATTAATTATGGGACAAATAGGTAAGGGTGCGCAGCGGTGGCTTGATTTGGGAATTTTTAGATTTCAGCCTTCTGAAATGATTAAAATCACCACGCCTATGATGATAGCGTGGTATCTGGCAGAACATCCTTTGCCACCAAAAACAAAAGAATTATTTATTGCGACTGTGCTGATTATTATCCCCACTCTTTTAATCGCTAAGCAACCTGATTTGGGAACGGCTTTATTGGTTGCAAGTTCAGGTGCGGGTGTGTTGTTTTTTGCAGGGCTTTCATGGCGATTTATGTTTGCAATCGTGGGGACATTGGCATCATTAACACCTATTATTTGGCATTTTATGCACGGCTATCAGCGTGATAGGGTGCTTACTTTTTTAAACCCTGAAGCAGATCCTCTTGGTAGGGGTTACCATATTATTCAATCAAAAATAGCCATTGGTTCGGGTGGGATTTATGGTAAAGGTTGGTTGGGCAGTACTCAATCTGAATTGGATTTCTTACCCGAAAGTTCTACTGATTTTATATTTGCAGTTTTTGCAGAAGAGTTTGGTTTATTAGGGTGTTTAGGACTTTTAACATTGTATTTGTTAATTATTGCGCGGAGTTTATATATCGCATCCCAAGCTCAGGATAGCTTTAGTCGATTATTGGCTGGAAGTTTGGCGTTTACTTTTTTTGTATATGTTTTTGTTAATATCGGCATGGTTGTGGGAGTGCTACCTGTGGTAGGTGTTCCCTTGCCGCTAATCAGTTATGGAGGAACATCCATCGTCACTTTGTTGGCAGGATTTGGTATTTTAATGTCAATTCATACTCATAAGAAATTTCGATAATAAGTCTATGCAGTTAGCTAAAAGAACAAAGCCGCTTGATTTCAAAGACCCTTTTCCAACAATTACAAGAGCTTTGATTTTTGTTTTGGTTTGCTTGCAGATTTCTTGCGCCACGAATATTAAAGACTCTGATTCAGTGAATGCCTTTGTCAAAAAAATGGCATTAAGTCACCAATTTGACGAAGTAGAACTTAATAAGGTATTTGAGGCGGTTGAGTATAAAGAGGATGTTATAGATAAAATATCAAGACCTGCGGAAGCAATGCCTTGGTATAAGTACCGTAAAATATTTATGACCGATGCCCGTATTAATGGCGGCGTAAAGTTCTGGCAAGAAAATGAAGCCGTCTTGGCAGCGGTTGGAAAAAAGACAGGGGTTCCCGCTGAAATCATTGTTGCTATCATAGGTGTTGAAACCTTATATGGCCAAAAGACAGGTAATTACCGTGTTATTGATACCCTATCAACCTTATCTTTTGCCTATCCTCCACGCAGTCATTTTTTTTTGGGTGAACTAGAAAGTTATTTATTGTTATGTAGAGATGAACATCTTAATCCTTTAGTGCCGATTGGTTCCTACGCGGGTGCAATGGGTGCACCACAATTTATGCCTAGTAGTTACACACATTATGCCGTTGATTATGATGGAGATGGCTATCGGGATATTTGGCACAATAACGGTGACATTATTGCCAGTGTTGCAAATTACTTTGTTAAGCATCAGTGGCAGCCAGGCCAGGCTGTTGCAATTCCAGTCAGTGCTACGGGAGTGACTTATAAAAATGCTTTAACGAAAGGGCTTAAGCCAGACTTAAGGGTTGACCAGTTAGACTTACTCAACTTAATAATTTCGAGGCCACTACCTTTTAATACTAAAGTAAAGCTACTTGCTTTTGAACAGGAAGCATTAGGACAAAGATCTGGTGAAGAACTTTGGGTAGGATTAGACAATTTTTATGTCATTACCCGTTACAACCATAGTCCTTTGTATGCGATGGCTGTTTATCAGTTAAGCCAAGCTATTTTAAATAAAAAAGGCACATTCCCATGAATAAACTCATAGTCGCAATCTTAGTTATTGCATTGTACGGATGTTCACCCTCACACATAAAAAGCACTGATGTCAGCCTTCAGTCCTCCGTTGCTAGTCTAGCAAATAATTCCACCAGCACAAAGCCAGCAAGACATCATTCAGTATTACAGCTTAATAATGATGAGCTTGATGACATTGCACAACAAGACAACCTTTTTCCTCGCATCGCTCGCTACATAAAACAAGGTGTCGCCTCATGGTATGGTCCTGGTTTTCATGGTAAGAAAACGGCTACGGGTGAAATATTTGATATGTACGCAATGACGGCAGCCCATAAAACATTACCCATCCCATCTTATGCTCGCGTTACAAATCTAGATAATCATCGTAGTATCATCGTTAGGATAAATGATAGAGGACCTTTTGTTGGCAATAGAGAAATGGATCTGTCTTATGCCGCGGCGAAGCATTTGGATTTAGAGCAAGATGGAACAGGGGCAATCGAAATTAAAGCTATTTCTCCTGGACAAGCCTTGCCACAATTACAAAAAATTGCCGCAACACAAGAGAAAAATGTATATCTGCAAGTTGGTAGTTTTGGTAGCGTAAAAAAAGCCATGAGCTTAAAAAATAAAATCACGTCCTATAATTTGCCTGAACCAGATATTCGTTCTTCTACTTATAAAAAAGCAACCCTTTATAAAGTGCAAATGGGACCGATAAACTCTACAGAAAAGGCTAATGAATTAAGTCAGCAACTTGCCGAAATTGGCATAATTGATACACAATTTGTAACTGAATCCAAACAATCTAAAAGCTCGCGTGCTACAATGTAGGGAAATATTGTTTTACTTTTTATTTTAAAGAGTCATGATCCCGTCAAATAAATTCTCCTTAGTTTTGTTTTTTGTTTTATCAGTGATTTGTTTTCAAGTAACAGCAGAAAGCACTGAAATTGCACCCCCTCCAGCACCTACTATAGCGGCTTCTGCTTATATTCTCCAAGACTATCATACCGGTAAAGTCATGGCGGAAAGTAATGCGGACGCTAAACTTGCTCCAGCTAGTCTCACAAAGATAATGACGGTTTATGTTATTTTTAGAGAGCTTAGTAATGGACACTTACATTTAGATGATACGGTTTCCATCAGCGAAAAAGCTTGGAAAACATCCGGATCGAGAATGTTTGTTGAGTTAGGAAATCAAGTTAAAGTTGAAGATTTACTCAAGGGCGTGATAATTCAGTCTGGGAATGATGCGAGTGTCGCTTTGTCTGAGCATGTTGGCGGAAGCGAAGAGGTTTTTGCTGAAATGATGAATCAACACGCAGCAAGACTGGGAATGATTAATAGCCATTTCAAAAATAGTGATGGTTTGCCCGTTGATGATCATTACACCACCGCCCGTGATTTAGCCACATTAACAACCGCTTTAATTAAAGAATTTCCAGATTATTATCGTTGGTTTTCACAAAAAGAATTTACGTTTAATAAAATTACACAACAAAATCGTAATAAGTTGCTTTCCCGTGACGAGTCAGTTGATGGTGTTAAAACCGGATTTACTGATGACGCAGGCTATTGCCTAGTTGCTTCTGCGTTAAGAGAAGATATGCGTCTTATCTCTGTAGTTATGGGTGCTAAAAACGCTAATGCTAGAGCTAATGAAAACCAGACCTTGTTGAATTATGGATTTAGGTTTTATGAATCACATCGTTTATATCAAGGAAATACGAGCCTAAACGAGGCTAGAGTCTGGAAAGGAGCCAATAAAACAGCTTCTTTAGGTGTGGCTGAGGATATATATGTAACCATTCCGCGCCGTCAATATAAAGATCTTAAGGCTGTTATTAATGTTGATAAAAAAATCACAGCTCCTGTTGCAGAGGGTTCTAAATTAGGCTCTGTGAAAGTTACACTTAAAGATGAAGTGATTATTAATAAAGATTTGGTGGCATTAAAAGCAATTGATCAAGGTAATATTTTTCAGCGACTATCTGATAGCGTCATTATGATGATGGAGAAGCCGGAAGATGGAAAATAAAACGGTCTATTTAAATGGACACTACTTGCCGCTTTCTGAGGCAAAAGTATCGGTATTAGATCGTGGTTTTTTATTCGGCGATGGTATTTATGAAGTAATGCCATCTTATTCTGGGCATTTATTTCATTTTCAAGACCATATTCAGCGCCTAGAAAATAGTTTAGCGGGCATTCGACTCGATAATCCTCATACGCGTGAGCAATGGCAGGAAATATTATCACCCTTGCTGGATCGTAGTATTGATCAGTATATTTATCTGCAAATTACCCGTGGTGTGGCCTCTAAAAGGGATCATGCCTTTCCTGATGGAATTCCGCCTACTGTTTTTGCAATGTGCTCGAAAATGGTTCCATTTGCAGGATTAAATCAGGGTGTTAAAGCCATCAGCATGGATGATACCCGTTGGGGATTTTGCAATATAAAGGCAATCACCTTATTGGGTAATATATTGCATCGACAAGCAGCGGTAGATCAAGGTTGCGCTGAAGCATTATTAGTAAAAGATGGCTATCTGATTGAGGGTGCTGCAAGCAATGTATTTGCAGTAATTGATGGTGTTCTCTGTACGCCACCTAAAAGTAATGACATTTTGCCGGGGATTACTCGGGATGTTATTTTGGAGCTTGCGCGAAAAAATGATATTACCTACCGTGAAGAAAAAATCCCTTTTGCCGCTTTAGAAAACGCCAGCGAAATTTGGGTAACGAGCTCAACCCGTGAAATTATTGCAGTTGTTGAGCTGGATTCTAAACCGGTATCGGACGGAAAACCGGGTCCAGTTTGGAAAACCATGAATCAAATTTTTCAGGTTTACAAACAATCGCTGATTATGAGCGAACAAACATTCTTCGAGTTTCCTTGTGAGTTTCCTGTTAAAGCAATGGGTAAAGCCGACATAGAACTAGACGTGTTAGTTCTGGAAATTGTTCGTCGTCATGCTCCCGATGTTAAAGCAGATGCTGTCAAGACTCGGCTTAGTAAGGATGGTAATTTTATTGCAATTACAGTCATTATAGAGGCAACCAGTAAGAAACAACTGGATGCTATTTATCAGGATTTAACCGATCATCCTGATGTTAAAATGGCGTTGTAAGGTAACTCATTTATATAAAGGCAATCCCTATTGGATGCTTTTCATTTATTCAAGCCAACATTCACTTAATGATAATAATACGTGACTTGGGGTTGCAAGATTACGATGTCACTTGGCAAGCTATGCAGCGTTTTACGCAAGCGCGTAATATAGATGCTAAAGATGAGTTGTGGATAGTTGAGCATCCCCCCGTTTACACTTTAGGCTTAAATGGTAAACGTGAACATTTATTAACTATCGGAACTATACCGATTATAAATTCTGATCGTGGAGGGCAAGTGACTTATCACGGCCCAGGACAAGTAATTGTTTATATATTATTGGATATTAAGCGCTTAAGTTTAGGTATTCGTCAGTTAGTCACAATTCTTGAACAAGCGATGATTAGTGTGCTGGCGCAGTATGGGATATCGGCCGTTTCCAAGCTTGATGCGCCCGGCGTGTATGTTAATGAAAAAAAGATCGGCTCTATTGGTTTAAGAATAAAAAAAAACTGTAGTTACCATGGTCTAAGTTTAAATAATGATATGGATTTGCGTCCATTCGATCTTATTAATACCTGCGGATACTCCGGCCTTAAAGTCACCCAATTGTCTGATTTGGGTGTAACTGTCAGCTCAAAGCAACTTGCAGATTCCGTTACCCAAGCTATTAAATCCGTATTATTAACATGACTAATCAAGCACCCTCCAGATCGACTCCTGAATCTCACGAACGTAGTGCTAAAAAATTGGCGCGTATTCCCATAAAGGTAGAGCCGTCGGAAACCGTTTTGCGTAAACCCGATTGGATAAGGGTAAAGCTATCGGCCAGTGATGAAATTACAAAAATCAAACAATTATTGCGTGAGCATAAGTTGCATACGGTTTGTGAAGAGGCCGCTTGCCCAAATCTATCGGAATGTTTTCAGCATGGAACGGCAACTTTTATGATAATGGGCGATTTATGTACCCGTCGCTGCCCTTTTTGTGATGTAGCCCATGGAAAGCCCTTGCCGTTGGACGCTAATGAACCGCAAAATTTGGCTGATGCTATACAGGCAATGGCCTTAAAGTATGTCGTTATTACCTCTGTAGATCGTGATGATTTAAGAGATGGTGGTGCCGGACATTTCGCAGAATGCATCAAAAAAATTCGTCAGCAAACACCCTCCACAAAAATTGAAGTATTGGTTCCAGATTTTCGTGGACGTATCGATAAAGCTATAGATATCCTTATTCAAGAGCCCTGTGATGTGTTTAATCATAATCTTGAAACCGTGCCTAGGCTTTATAAGCAAGTTCGTCCAGGCGCTGACTATTTAGGTTCTTTGTCGTTGTTAGCTAAATATGCTAAAGCACAGCCTTTAACACCCACTAAATCAGGATTAATGTTGGGTGTAGGTGAGGAGCAAGAAGAAGTGCATCAAGTCATGAGAGACTTGATTGCTCACGGTTGTTCAATGTTAACGTTGGGTCAATATTTACAGCCTACTAAGTCACATTTAGCGGTTCAAAATTACATCACACCCGAACAGTTTGATGACTATGGCGCATTTGCAAAACAACTGGGCTTTAAACAAGTTGCCAGCGCACCTATGGTCAGGTCTTCCTATCACGCGGATCTTCAAGCTAAAGCGGTTATTTAGTTTCTTGGCTAAGCCTTTGTGCTTAGTGGATATTTATTGAGTTGGCTGATATCAGCGTTACCTGTAAAGGTGTCTATTCATAAAATTAAGTGGCAAAATCAGTGCAGTTAACAGAAGCCGATAATCAAGTCTATTTTGATAAAAACAAAGCTAGAGAAAAAGTCTGTGCTACTTGGTTAAAACAACAAAGTAAATCCGTACGTAAGCCAATATTGTTAGCCGCTAACGCCGCCATAATAAATGGTTTAGGCGTCATTGTTCAATCAGCCATCCTAGCTTATCTCCTCCAAGCCATTATTATTGATAACTTGGCGTGGTCCTCTTTAATAGCCCCCTTTTTAATGCTGGCAGGTATTTTCATACTGCGGAGTTTATGTGTTTATGGGCATCAAGTTTTTGGATTTGAAGCCGGCGCACAAGTAAGGTCGTCGGTTAGACGTGAATTGTTGGCGAAATTTTTAAACTTAGGCCCTGCAGAATTAAAACATCGACAAAGTGGCGAATTGGCCACTATTACCTTAGAACAAGTTGATGCATTGGAAAATTATTTTTCGCGTTATTTACCACAGCAAATCATAGTCAGTATATTACCCCTTATCATGATTTTGGTTGTTATGCCGGTTAACTGGGTGGTGGGTTTGATATTTTTAGTGGCAGGTCCATTGGTGCCTGTTTTTATGGCATTGGTCGGAATGGGAGCCGTTTCAGCAAATCGTAGTCAATTTTTGGCTATGGCAAGAATGGGTGGCTATTTTCTTGATCGTTTACAAGGATTGTCAACGCTCAAATTATTTGGCCAAGCCGCACAAGAGTTACAGACTATTAATCAAATAGCGGATGGATTTCGAGAAAAAACAATGGCCGTGTTGCGCATTGCTTTTTTGTCGTCAGCCATTCTTGAATTTTTTAGTGCAGTGGCTGTTGCCTTAGTCGCCGTGTATGTCGGTCTGGGGTTATTAGGTCAGATCCATTTCGGTCCTGCTGAAAATATCAGTTTTCGAGAAGCTTTGTTTGTCTTGTTGTTGGCACCAGAGTTTTTTATGCCACTCAGGCAGTTAGCGGTTAATTATCATGATAAGGCCGCAGCGTTAGGTGCAACAGATACTATTCTGGGGATTTTGGAGGAAGATAGTGAGCTATCTGACGTAGGCAATAATCACCCAGAAACCCCGTCATACGGTAATTTTCGGCGCCATAAAAGTTTGATTGAATTGATCAATGTCAGTAAATTTTATGGCCAGCGTCAGATACTTAGTCATATTAACGTGTCTATTAATGTCGGTGAAAAAGTGGCGTTGATAGGTGAGTCGGGTGCGGGTAAAACAACGTTATTTAACTTGTTATTAGGTTTTGAGCAAGCAACGGAAGGTCACGTTTTATTAAATGGCTTAACGATTAATCGTGAGTGCGCTGGTCAAGTAATGGCTTGGGTGGGACAGAATGCTTATATTTTTCATGGCAGTATAAAAGATAATATTGCGCTCTCAGAGCCTGATGCCTCGGAGGAATCCATTATTAATGCGGCACAAGCGGCGGGCGTAACTGAATTCAGTGCACATTTACCTGAGGGCTTACTAACTCAAATTGGTGAGAGGGGTTATGGTTTGTCTGGTGGGCAGGTGCAACGCATTGCGCTGGCTAGAGCTTTTCTTAAAAAGGCTGATATTATTTTGTTGGATGAGCCGACTGCTAATCTTGATGCGATCAATAAAAGCTTATTGTTGGACGTTATCGATCAACTTTTTCATGATAAAACGTTACTTATCGCTACTCATGATCCCTTAGTCATTAATAGAATGGCAAGGCGTATTGAGATACAGCAAGGACGGCTGTTGTTATGAAAGATTGTTGGTTTTTTCTGAAGTTATTTAAACCTCATAGTCGTTGGTTAGTGGGCGGTATCTTGTTGTCATTAGTGACGGGATTCGCGTCTATTGCTTTATTAACCTTGTCGGGTTGGTTTATCAGTGCCTCCGCATTAGCGGGCTTAGTGGTTATTGATGGCAATGTTTTAGCGTTTAATTTTATGTTACCTGCGGCACAAATACGTGCCTTGGCGATTACGAGAACCTTGGGGCGTTATGGTGAGCGCTTAGTGACGCATGAAGCAACTTTTCGGGTATTGGCGGGGATTCGTAGTTGGTTTTTTGAACAGCTTATACCTTTGACGCCTGGGCGTTTATCGGTTTTGCGTAGTGGTGATTTATTATCACGTATGACTGCCGATATTGACGCATTGGATGCACTGTATTTACGCTTGCTTGCGCCTGCCTTAGTCGCGATCATTGGCGTTACGGCGGTCACGGTGTTTTTAGCCTTTTATGCGCCAGTTATTAGTGTGAGTACGGCTTTTATGTTACTTATCGCTTCGGTGGGTGTGCCGTGGATGTTTAATTATTTGGGGCGTGTCGGTGCAGAAGATATGGTCGTATTGGCCGCAAATTTTCGGATTCGACAAGTTGATATGATGCAGGGTTTTGTTGATTTAATAGCTAATCAAGCCTATGAACGCTTTAGCCATTTTTTACAGCAGTTTTCTGATTTATTGATTAACACTCAACGACAAAATAACCGCTTATCGGCTATTTCTTCAGCCATCACTTTTTTGTTGGCACAGATAACAGTGTTGTTAGCCTTAGTGTTTGCCACTATTTTATATAAGGAGGGTTTGTTATTAGGCACCGATTTGGTGTTGGTTATTTTCTGTGTGCTGGCGGTTTTTGAGTTAGTAACGCCGTTACCATTGGCTATGCAAATGTTAGCAAGAACACAAAAAGCAGCTAGGCGTATTAGGCAAGTAACGGAAATGTCACCCACAATACCGCAAGTAATCCAGGCTTTAACATTGCCAGATAGATATGATTTACACGTCAATAATGTCAGCTTTAGATATCCAGATCAGCAACACTGGGTTTTAAAAAACATCAGCCTTGATATTTCTCAGGGTACCAAAGTGGCTATTGTTGGGGCTAGCGGTTCAGGTAAAACGACTTTGTTGCAATTGTTAATGCGTTATTATGATCCTGATCTAGGCAATATTTTATTGTCAGGGAAAGATTTAATG
Organism: Crenothrix polyspora; assembly: GCA_945877505.1. Lineage (GTDB taxonomy): Bacteria > Pseudomonadota > Gammaproteobacteria > Methylococcales > Methylomonadaceae > Methylobacter_C > Methylobacter_C polyspora_A. The sequence goes on along the minus strand of CAMDWT010000028.1, from coordinate 3,518 downwards.
CAATTGGATAGTGAGCAATTAATGACCTGTTTTGGAGTGTTGTCTCAACGCAGTCAATTATTTGCTACGACAATTAAACAAAACTTGTTAATAGCAAAGCCCACTGCCTCTGGAGCAGAATTGTCGGCCGCGATTAAATTCGCTGGTTTAGATAAATACATTAGTTATTTGCCTGAAGGACTAGATACTTGGGTCGGTGAAAGTGGTGTAAAAGTATCGGGTGGCGAAGCTCGGCGTATTGCGTTAGCGCGGCTTTATCTTAAAAATGCACCGGTATTACTATTGGATGAGCCGACCGAGGGCTTGGACAGTGCAACAGAACTGGAGGTCTTTAAAGCGCTGTCAGTTTTTGCTACACATAAAACAGTTATTATGGTTACTCATCGTGAGGCCGGTTTGGGCTTGGTGGAGGTGGTTTATAAAATGGAGGAAGGCTATTTAAATAAGCTGTTTTAATGATCCCAATAGATTATGAATAATAACCGCATTATTGTGCATAGTTTATATTAGCGTAAGGTTGGTTTGGACGGAGAAAAATCCGTCCAGTATTTGTTTGGACTTTATCAGCAACTATTGTTTACCGCTATATTGAGTAAATGATCAACTTCAAGTGCACTAGAGGCTAATTTTTCAGAATTAGAAGAATATTCAGCAACACCGGTAAGGATTTCAAAAACGAGTTTTCTAGGTACTTTAACACTCGTTAAAATTTCAATTTTAACGAGTGCGGCAATTTCTTCAGCTCTTTTTAAGGTAAAGCCTGGCATTGCAATAAGAAAATCGTAGTCGTCTATTTTTGCAGCGATATCAATGCCAGGCCGAATATCTTCTTTTAAGCAGTCAACCACACTACGCAAAATGGCCTCTATTTCGTAATCATGTAAATCATTCGTGGTTTTAAAGCTTTTTAAACTTATAAATAGAATAGAAAAAGGGAGTCCGTTGCGTTTTGAATTTTCGACTTTCTCCTTTAATCGGCCCAGCATGGTGTGTTTAGTTATTAAGTGGGTTAAGGGGTCTAAAGGGATGTTTTCTTTGTCCCATGTTTCTTGAGCTTCAAGGCGAAGAACATTGATAATGCCTAACGAACAGGTCAGTAATAATAGAAGTATCCAAGTAAAATACCACATAACAGTCTCCTAATAAGCGCTGTGATCGTTTAGACGAATGTGTTCCTGTGTTATTTTGCCACGCAGAATTCGGAATACCCACGAGGTATAAGTAATAACAAGGGGTAAAAAAATCAACGTAACCCAGAACATAATGGATAACGTTGCAAGGCTGGAACTTGAATCCCAGATTGTTAATGAGTTGTTCATGGCTGAGCTAGAAGGGATTAAGAAAGGAAACATGGATACGCCGGCCGTTAAAATAACAGCGGCTAAGGTTAATGCACTGCTGATATAGGCCCAACCTGGTCGCTCAAATTTTGAAAGCAATAGTGTTATGAGGCCCGTTATAAAAGCTAATCCGGGTATTGCCCATAACATAGGGTATTCAGCATAATTAGCGAGCCATAATCCAGTGCCTTTATTGACTGTTTTTACGAGCGGGTTAGACGGTGCATTATGAAGAATTGAACTGCTGATATGGTAGCCATCAGTGTTCGCCACCCAGATGCCGGCGAGAGCAAAAATGACGAGTGTTATAGATGCAAAAATAGCCACTGTTTTTTTACATCGCTGATTAATAGCGCCCACCGTTTTGATTTGTAAAAAAACGGCGCCATGCATAATAATCATTGATAAGCTAAGGAGCCCTGCTGTTAGTGAAAAAGGGTTTAATAAAGCCCAGAAGGAACCGGTATAAAAAATACGCATGTCATTATCAAAATGAAACGGTACTCCTTTTAATAAGTTGCCAAAGGCTACACCAAAAATGAGTGCAGGGATAAATCCTCCGATAAATAAGGCTATATCCCAATTACTACGCCATTTATGACTGGGTAATTTACTACGGTAGTCAAAGCCTATTGGCCTTAAAAATAGCGCAAACAAGGTTAATAGTAAGGCAAAATAAAAGCCTGAAAAGGCCACAGAATAGGCCATGGGAAAGGCGGCAAACAATGCTCCACCGGCTGTTACAAACCAAACCTGATTGCCTTCCCAGGTGGCACCAACTGAATTAATGATCACACGGCGTTCGGTATCATTTTTACCAAGAAAAGGTAATAAGATGGCCACACCCAAATCAAAACCACCCGTAATGGCAAAACCTATTAATAAGGCGCCTAAAAGAGCCCACCAGATCAAGCGTATGGTTTCATAATCAAAGATCATAATGTTTCTCCTGAGGCGATTTCAAAATGGTAGCGACCTTTATGGAGGCTACTGGGGCCTAGCTTAATAAATTTAAGCATCAAGAACATTTCAATGACCAAAAATACGGTATATAAACCGATATAGCTTGAAAGGCTAAGGTACAAATCAAGTTCAGTTAAAGAAGAGGCACTTAAAAAAGTGGGTAGAACTTCGGCAATTGTCCAAGGCTGGCGGCCAAATTCAGAAACAAACCAGCCCATTTCACAGGCAATCCAAGGTAAGGGCATCATATAAAGACTGGCTCTTAATAGCCAATTTTGACGACAATTTCTAATTGAGCTGGCAACCACAGCAAAAACAAATATCCCCAACATAATAAAGCCACAAACGACCATGATCCTAAAAGTCCAGAATAAAGGCGCGACTCTAGGTAAGGAGTATTTGGCAGCCATTTCTATTTGTTCAGCTGTTGCATCAACTACTTTGTCGGTATAACGTTTCAATAAAAGACCATACCCTAGATCCAGTTTATAGCGGTTAAATTCGTCAATAGTCTTATCATTTTTATTGCCGTTTCTTAATTCATGTAAGGCTGCGTAAGCTTTGATGCCATTTTTAACACGTAAACGATTTTTTTCTAGAATCTCTGATAAGCCCATAATGGGGGTATCATTTGATCGGGTTCCAATCAAGCCGAGTAACCAGGGGACTTCTACGGCGTGATGGGTCATCATGGCGTCTTGGTCAGGAAAGCCAACGACAGTAAATGCGGCTGGCGCAGGTTCTGTATGCCATTCAGCTTCAATAGCGGCAAGCTTTGTTTTTTGTATTTCACCGTCAGTAAAACCACTTTCATCGCCCAAGATCATGACCGAAAGAATAGCGGCTAAACCAAAGCCTGCAGCGATTGTATAAGAGCGTTGAGCAAAAGCGGCATCACGGCCTTTTAGCATGTAATAGGCGCTGATACCAAGCACAAAAGCCGATGCTGTGGTGTAGCCAGCGGCAACGGTATGAACAAACTTAACTTGAGCACCTGGATTAAATAATAGTGAACCAAAGCTGGTGAGCTCCATACGCATGGTTTCAAAGTTAAACTCAGCGCCAACCGGATTTTGCATCCAACCATTAGCGACTAAAATCCACAGAGCAGATAAATTAGAACCTAACGCCACTAGCCACGTCACGATTAAATGTGGGCCTTTCCCCAATTTATCCCAGCCAAAGAAAAATAGACCAACGAAGGTAGATTCAAGA
>CAMDWT010000027.1 GCA_945877505.1 Crenothrix polyspora | reverse complement strand
TGTCATATCGATAATAACTCGTTTATTACGATAATAATTACATATAATAACTAATAAACGAGGAAATGATTAATCATGAGTATGCAATGCCCTTACTTTCCAAAACCTCTGCTATTCAGCAGCTTATTGATCTCAATGGCTTTAGTTGGCTGCGCATCCACAGAAACACCCCCTGTCAACCAAAATGATCCTTGGTCAGGTTGGAATCATGGTACTCAGTCATTTAATGACAATTTAGATAAGGCTGTTATTAAACCACTAGCTCAGGGATATCAGTGGATCACACCAGAATTTGTCAATGAAGGTGTAACCAATTTCTTCAGCAACATTAATGATGTCGGCGTCACTATTAACGACATCTTACAGTTTAAAGTCACACAATCTGGTATGGATGCTAGCCGCTTTCTAATCAACACCACTGTCGGAGTTGCTGGCTTTATTGATGTTGCTAATATGATTGATTTACCCAAGCATAAAGAAGACTTTGGACAAACGCTAGGCTACTGGGGAGTTCCCTCTGGAAACTATCTAGTTTTGCCACTCTTTGGGCCAAGTTCACCTAGAGACGCTATTGGTCTAGTAGGTGACGCTTTATTTAATCCCCTTACGTATGTATCCATCTTTGGTGGTGCAGCAGTAAACGCCGCAACAGCAGGTGCCAGAGTATTGGATGTAACGGATCAAAGAGCACACTTAATGACGACTGAAAAGATTATCGACGAGGGATCGGTTGATCGTTATGACTTTATCAAAAACTCTTATCAACAAAATCGCGACTATTACATTCATGACGGCGAACCACTCGAAAACACCGATCCTGATATCGATAACGAAAGTTCTAATCCGACGGGCACTTCAGACAAATCAAGCAGCACAAAAGATGCGGCGGGCACAGGAAGTAAAAAAACGGGGCAAACGCTGGACTTATCTGAGCCAAAATAATCTACCGTTTAAAGAGCGAAATGTACTCATTTAGTAAAATGAGTACATTTAACTAGGTAAAGAGTGAGTTTCTTTTCAAGAGAAAAGTTCTCACTCTTTTTTATTTGAAATACAATGACTAATACCTATCTCTTTACAAAGTAAAAATCCACAAACTATCTCAGCTTTTTTTATTTTCCCGCTTTAATTAATAGATTAGTGAGATCCTTTAAAAAAAAATATTAGTATTTTCACTGTCTATAGCTAAAATCATTCAATTAAAAAATCGCGCATCATACCCATATCTTCATGTTCAAGATTATGACAATGGTACATAAATAAACCTTTAAAATCCTGGAATGGTTTTATGATCCGCACCTTTTCCCCAGGCATGACTAAAACAGTGTCTTTTAGGCCACTTTCAATAAATCCATCTTTTACCGTGGCATAATCAGTTTCTTGCTCTACACCCACACTTCGACTAACAATTTGAAATGATTGTCCATGCAGATGAATAGGATGCGCCATTGTCATCATACCCATACCACCCATCATCCCCAAACCACCCATCATTCCCATACCTCCAGCTTTGTGCCCCATTCCCATTCGACCACCTTGTGTTTCCACATTATGCTCTTCTCCTGAAACGGCCGCCTTACCATGACCACCACCGTGAGCATGAAAAATTTCCATCAATTGAATCGTATTAACTTTAATACGTTCGAAGTCTTGAATATCATTAAAAGCATAAGGACGACCATTAAGTAACATAGCCATTGGGCTTTCAGAGATAGCGATAGGAATTGGTTTATCAGGATTTGCAGTCGCACTCAGCGGGTGCCAATTGATTTTTGATAATTGTGCCGGTAACTTGGGACTATCACTTACTTTTTTGATGACCCTAACAGTGAAGATAGGGTAATCACTGCCAACCGCTAAAGAGTGGCCATGCATCATTCCTCCCATACGTCCGACCATTTTTGGTAGAACACCAGAAAAAGAAAGACTACGCATGACTAACTGAGATCCTTCGCTGCGACCGCTGAAGTCAGCCCAAACATCCAACCTCTCTCCCGGCGCAAGCATCACATAAGGTTTAGTTTCTGGTTGCTCTAATAATCCCCCATCGACACCGATAATAGTCAGTGGTGTACCATCATCCCAGCCCAGTTTATAGATACGTGCCGTTGAACCATTTAAAACACGTAAACGATAAGCTCGACTGGCAACATCTATTTTAAAATCAGGCTTACCATTAACTAAAACTCTATCTCCATAAAAACCAGCCATACGATCATGCATACTATGCGCATAGACCAGTTGATTTTGTTCATCGAAGCGACGATCCTGAATAACAATCGGAATTTCAAATTCACCTGCGGGTAATTCGAGTTGTGCTTCTTCTTCATCGCGCACAAATAAAGCACCAGCTAAACCATGATAGACTTGTTTTGCGGTAAGTTCATGGGGATGAGGATGATAGATATTCATCCCTGCCCTATTGAGGACCTCAAACTCATACACCAAGATTTCACCTGGATCAATTGTATACTGGGGATGTCCATCCATATTGGCGGGCACATGTAACCCATGCCAATGGGTGACGGTAGGTTCAGTCAATTTATTGTACAAGTTAATCCGAACTTTTTGACCCTTCTGTAAATTAATCAGAGGACCTAGATATGAGCCAGCTATATCTACAATCGTATTCTGAGGTCCCTTTTTAAGCAACGCTGAATATTGTTGCACTTGTGTTTGTTGGCCGGGTAAAATTGATACCGAAGCAGATCGGCAAAAAAGATCAAATTCGACGTCTGGCTTAAAATTTACATTAGCCTTATTAGGCGTTAATTTCGGCATGCCATGCATACCTTCCATAGCCTGTATGAAATTTGGCATACCTGCAAATGCAACCAATCCTAATCCTGATTGAGTTAAGAATCGTCGACGGGAATATTTATTATTAGACATGTTTCCTCCAAAAGTTAGAATTGCTTACTATTACAAATGCATATTTTTATAGAGATAGAGGGTAACTTGAGTTTATATTAGAATAATATACTATACAAGAAAATAACTGACATTTTGTGTGGGAACAATCAGTGGATACTATCTCTTATAGTTTTTATTCCAAAAGCTTTATTTATGTGTATTTCTCAAATGCTACCTTAATAGCCATTCAGGAAGCCACTAACATACCTATGATTAATTCGTGATACCTATGCAAGGACTCAAAGTACTGACTTACAACATCCATAAAGGCTTTAACAGTGGTAACAGACGTTTTGTATTGCAACAAATTAAAGAGGCTTTGATCAAAGCTAATCCAGACATATTATTTTTACAAGAACTGCAAGGTGAACATAAACGCCATGACAGAAAAATTGACAATTGGCCTGTTCACTCACAACTTGACTATATTGCCGAAGGTGTTTGGCCCTATTTTGCTTACGGGAAAAACGCTATTTACAACACCGGTCACCATGGCAATGCCATTTTAAGTAAATACCCTTTTATTAGCTGGGAAAACATCAATGTCTCACCCTTTCCTTGGGCTAGCAGAAGCTTATTGCACGGCATTATCAAGACACCTAAAAGCAAGCAAGACATCCATATTGTCTGTATTCATTTTGGTTTAACGGGCAAAGAGCGTCGCCTACAAATTAGTACGCTATGCGATAGAATTGACAGCCATGTACCCCAAAACTCACCCTTATTAATCGCAGGCGACTTTAATGATTGGCGTGGACAAGCTGATCGACTATTTCATGATCATTTAAACTTACAAGAAGTATTCAGAGAAACTCATGGATGTTATGCGCATACCTTTCCCTCTTGGCTGCCTTTTTTACAAATGGATCGGATCTATTTTCGTGGTTTGTCACCCGTTTCGTGTGAACGATTAACGCATACACCTTGGAACAGACTCTCTGATCATGCACCACTTGCAGCTTTATTCAACCTATGACAAATAGTCCGCACCTAAAAAATTCCCGACTAAATCTGCCCAATTTTCTAACTGGATTCCGATTTATTGCCTCACCTGTCCTGTTATGGCTGGCATGGCATGGCCATGGCGTTGCTTTTATATGGTTGTTGGCTGGTACTTTTTTAACTGATTTTCTCGATGGTCTTGTTGCTCGTTTGCTTGGACAAGCATCAAAATTTGGCGCCACACTTGATAGTTGGGCTGATGTTATAACTTACTTAACAACCGCTATCGCTTGTTGGTGGTTATGGCCCACTCTCGTCAATCGAGAGCTTTTCTTTGTTATTTTAATTATTGTTAGCTGCCTACTCCCTGCTCTAGTCGGATTCTGTAAATTTGGCTGTTTTACAAGTTATCATACTTGGCTGGTTAAAATTGCGGCTGGCACCATGGTTTTATCTCTATACACACTATTTCTTGGCGGACCCAACTGGCCATTTCGCTTATCTGCCTTTATCTGTATACTTTCCGCTACTGAAGAGATAGCTATGACTTTTCTTTTGACTGAGCCTGAATCTAATGTACGCTCAGTATTTGACGTACTGAAACGTACCTGTTCTAAAAGTAAGTAATCATTCCCTTAACCACTACTGATTTTATTTTCTGTGCCGCTACTACTCAAACCTGATTCTCTTTACATTTGTCCAGTTTGCTCTGAGCCATTAGCGGCTCAACCCTCCGGAAAAAACTATTCTTGCCCTAAACTTCATAGTTTTGATTGTGCAAAAGAAGGTTATCTAAATCTACTACCTGTACAATTTAAACACTCAAAAGAACCGGGTGATAATAAACATATGATGATAGCTAGGCGATTATTTTTAGAGCATGGATTTTATGAGCCCATGGCCAAAGCCTTGACCATGATGATAGATGCTCATCATTTACAAACAGAGGCCATGCAACTACTGGATCTAGGTTGTGGTGAGGGTTATTACAGTCGGGCAATTGATATTTTCAGTCAGCACAGTGAGCTAATAAATCTTCATGGCCTTGATATTGCCAAGTATGCTATAGCTGCCGCTGCAAAAAAACAAAATAAAGCAAAGTATGTTGTTGCTAGTTCAAACCGACTGCCCTACAAAGAGAACTATTTTGACTTTATCGTAAGAGTATTTGCCCCCTCCGATGCTGATGAACTCAATAGAGTGCTTAAAAATTCTGGTTACTTACTGACTGTTACGCCAGGACCTCGCCATCTTTGGCAATTGAAAGAATATATTTATACTGAGGTTAAAGAACACGCCGCAGAATCACTTATACCCTCAGGGTTTAAAACCTTATCTACACAACGTATCAGCTATAAAATAACACCAGACACCGAACAAAGAATGTCCCTTTTACAGATGACACCGTTTGCTTGGCAAGTTAATGAAAGCGCACAACAAATCTTAAGTGATGCGGCATGTCTAGAAATTGAAACTGATTTTATAATTACTTTATTTGTTAAGTCTGACATCTAAGCATCTATAAAAAATAACTTTAACTTTCGACGCCAATCATTGATGGTATTTAATGGCCCATCTGACTAACAGGCCATTATCATAGACTATGTCCCGTGATAATAGCCTGTTTGTGGCTTACTAGCCGTTGTTTTATTAGTTGTATTTTTATCTTTATCTTTATCTTTATTAACTGTAACTAACGACTTGTTCTTTGTTGAAGACACTTCTTTCTTAGTCGATTTAGTAACTTTAATCACCTCTTTCTTCTTGCTAACAACCGCCGTTTTTGAACTTGAACTATTTGCCGATGGCTTAGCTTTAACGACGGGGACTTGATTAGCATCTGGCTCATCAACGGGCACTTCATCTTCTAATGGAGGCAATCTCTCATATAATGGAACAGGCGTTCCATCTATATCTTTAAGTGCTTGATTTAAGGCAACCTGATCAAACTCAGGCAGTTCGCCATTATTAGCTTTTTGAATTAAAGCCAATGCAATTGCATAACGCTGATCAGGTGTTTTCTCCTCACCTTCAAGATCTGGATGCGCTTCTACATAAAGCGTATTATTTAACCATCCCACCTTTATAGGTTGCTTAACGATATAAACCGAAGTGCCAACCGGCACTGAATTATATAAAGCCTCAATATCTTCAGGATACATTCGCACACAACCATGCGTAATTTGCATACCTATGCCAAAAATTTTGTCTATATCCGTACCATGGATTCGGTATTCTCCCGGTAAATTGAGATGCAACGCATAAGCACCTAGTGGATTATTAGGTCCTGGTGGCACAATTTCAGGTAAGGGATCACCATTAGCCGCATGTTCACGTCTAATTGATTCAGGCGGGTGCCATGCTGGATCTTTTACTTTTCTAGCAATACTTGTTTTACCCAAAGGCGTTTGCCAATCCTGCCTACCAACACCATGTGCATAAGATCTAACAGTGCCAGGTTGGTTTTCAGGATAATAGTACATTCTATATTCTGCAATATTTAAGGTAATACCTTCATGAGGGCTATCCGGCAATATACGTCTATTAGGTAAACGAACCAACTCGCCTGTTTTAACGAGCCATCGATCCAACTTTGGATTTAAAGTAACTATTTCAGTTTGACCTAGATTAAAGCGCCTAGCCACATCTAGTAAAGTTTGATCATGATCAACTTTAATCGTTACAGTATCATTTGTAGACGCTGCAACGACAGTGTCACCCTTAATCTTAGGTAAGTTATAAGTCGCTGCATAAGCATTGCCAGTCAGTGTTATTACAAACAATGAACCGGCAAAGAGAGTACGGATTTTCATTAAGATAATTTTCTCAGGATGGATAATAAAAGAACTTTTAATTTAAGGATCAGCTATGGTTATAAATAATAAATGGCACTTAAAACAAGTCCTATTTTATCATGGACTTATTGATTAAACCATTCATGCTAATGGCAATAAATTATAAATGGGAGATAATAATTGACTTGAAATGCTAAATTTAAAGTTTTGTGAGTTGTCTTTAATCGACTCAGTTTAGTCAAAAAACCTCCAATATACGGAGGTCTTGTTATTAATTTCAAATAAAAAACTGCAACTCTACATAGTAATGTCAAACAACACACATAGTGTTTCTATCAACATAAATTCTCCAGTATACATTACAGGCAATCCAAAATTGCTCTTTTTACAGCATCTAAACTAGCATCTATCGTCACAGGCTTAGCATCGGCGCATTGTTGCATGGCAATTTCTGGATCCTTAATTCCATTGCCTGTTAAGGTGCACACAATTTTACTGCCCTCAGGAATTTTTCCAGATTTTATATCTTGCATCGCCCCAGCTAATGACGCTGCTGAAGCGGGCTCACAGAAGATACCTTCATATTGAGACAGCAATTTTTGAGCAATTAAAATATCTTCATCAGAAAACTTATCAAACCAACCGCCCGACTCTTTCTGAGCAGCCCAGGCAAAGTCCCATGACTGAGGATGACCGATACGAATAGCCGTAGCCACTGTTTCAGGATTATCGATCATTTTACCCGCTACAAACGGTGCGGCACCTGCGGCTTGATAACCACACATAACCGGCCTATTACTACAGACACGATCTCTTGCATATTCTGTGTAACCCTTCCAATAAGCCGAAATATTGCCGGCATTACCAACGGGTAAACAATGATAATCAGGAGCAAAACCCAAATCATCAACAATTTCGAAAGCCGCCGTTTTTTGGCCATCAATTCTAAAAGGGTTAATCGAATTGACTATGGTTACTGGCGCATGATTAGCGACTTCTTTAACCAACTCCATACCCTTATCAAAATTACCATTAATCTGAATAATAGTCGCGTTATACATCAGTGTTTGCGCCAATTTGCCTAAGGCAATTTTACCGTCAGGTATTAAAACAAAGGCTTTAATACCTGCACGGGCAGCATAAGCGGCAGCAGATGCAGACGTATTACCGGTTGATGCGCAAATAATAGCCTGACTACCCTCTTCTACGGCTTTGGTAACCGCCATAGTCATGCCACGATCTTTAAAAGACCCAGTCGGATTCAAGCCTTCGAATTTAACATATATATCAACGTCTTTACCTAGCATACGCGGTATATTTTGCAATTGAATCATTGGCGTATTGCCTTCGTTCAAGCTAATAATACGCGTATTTGCGCTAACAGGCAGACGGTCTCTGTAGCGATCAATTAAGCCAAGGTAGTGTTTATGCGTAGCCATAGTATTTATTTATCCCAAAGTTTCCATGCGGATGCGGTTAACTTTTCCGGTAACGGTTTTTAATGCTTCGATTTCAGTAATCGCCGCGTTCATTTCTTTTTCCAGCGTAATTTGTGTCAGTAAAATAATCGGTATCGCTGTCTCATCACGTAAAGGTTCTTTTTGAATTATTGCTTCAATACTAATGTGGTGATCTGCCAATATTCGTGTTACGTCAGCTAATACACCCGGTTTATCTTCTGCATTTAGGCGCAAATAATACGATGTTTTAATGCGTTCGGCTGTTAAAACAGGAATATCTGCTAAGGAATCCGCCTGAAAAGCCAAATGAGGCACTCGATTTTCTGGATCACTGGTCAAGGCTCTAACGACATCGATCACATCGGCAACAACGGCAGAGGCAGTGGGTTCTGCGCCCGCACCTGCACCATAATAAAGGGTAGAGCCCACGGCATCACCTTTTACTAAAACAGCATTCATGACCCCGTTAACATTAGCAATCAGCCTACGCTCAGGAATTAAGGTTGGATGCACTCTTAATTCAATCCCTTCTGCGGTTTTTCTAGCAATGCCTAAATGCTTGATGCGATAACCTAATTGTTCTGCATATTCAACATCAAGACGGGTAATTTGAGTAATACCTTCGGTATACACCTTATCAAACTGTAATGGAATACCAAAAGCGATTGACGCTAGTATCGTTAATTTATGGCCTGCATCAATACCTTCGACATCGAAAGTCGGATCTGCTTCAGCGTAACCCAAGGCCTGTGCTTCTGCTAAAACATCATAAAAGTCACGGCCTTTATCACGCATTTCAGTTAAAATAAAATTACCAGTGCCGTTAATGATACCCGCCAACCATTCAATCTCATTTCCACCTAAGCCTTCACGAATGGCTTTAATAATGGGAATACCACCGGCAACAGCCGCTTCAAAGGCGACAATTACGCCTTGTTCACTGGCTTTTGTAAATATCTCGTTGCCATGTAAAGCAATTAACGATTTATTGGCCGTAACAACATGCTTTCCATTTTCAATCGCTTTAAGAACCCATTCTTTTACAAGACCGGCACCGCCAATCAATTCCAAAACAATTTCAATCTCAGGATCATTGATAATATCCATTGGATCTGTACTTAAAATTATTCCTTGAGTATCACAAATCCTTTTTTTGCTTAAATCTTTAGCTGATGCGCGGGTAATAATAATATCCCTACCTGCTCGTCGAGCAATTTCCGCCGCATTACGCTTTAAAACATTAACTGTTCCACCACCTACGGTACCCAGCCCTAATACACCTACTTTTACCGGCTTCAAATTTAAGCTCCCGTTTAAAATTATTCACGATCCAATTGAAACAGACGACTTTATCGTCTTAGAGGTTTTAGTTAGAAAATAGGTGACCTATAAAAATTTACATCTAAGATCACCTACTCTAACTTTTATATAACAGAATCCTTTTTCATCATATTACGTATCCCTCTAACTGCTTGCCGAGTTCGATGCTCGTTTTCAATTAAACCAAACCTTACATGATCATCACCGTACTGACCAAAACCAATGCCGGGTGCAACCGCTACTTTTGCCTCTAACAGCAGTTTTTTAGAAAACTCTAATGAACCCATTGATTGATAGGCCTCTGGAATCTTTGCCCAAACAAACATAGTCGCTTTAGGTTTTTCAACCGGCCAACCAGCGGCATTTAATCCTTCACATAACACATCACGTCTTTTTCTATACATTTCTGCAATTTCTGTCACGCAGTCTTGAGGCCCTTCAAGCGCGGCAATTGCAGCAATTTGAATAGGTGCAAAAGTACCATAATCCAAATAAGATTTTATTCTAGCCAACGCGGAAACGAGTTCTTTGTTACCACACATAAAGCCTACCCGCCAACCTGGCATATTGTAGCTTTTAGACATGGAGAAAAATTCAACAGCAATATCTTTCGCACCTTCAACCTGAAGAATAGAAGGCGCAACATAACCATCAAAAACGATATCTGCGTAAGCAATATCCTGCACCACCCAGATATTATGCTCTTTAGCCACCGCTATAATTTTTTCAAAAAAATCAAGGTCCACACATTCAGTCGTTGGGTTTCCAGGAAAATTAAGGATTAGCATTTTTGGCTTTGGCCATGAATCAATAATGGCTTTTTGCAACTCCTCAAAAAAATCCCCCCCAGAAATCATCGGCACATGCCTTAAATCTGCTCCCGCAATAACCACGCCATAAGGATGTATGGGATAAGCTGGATTGGGGACCAAGACGACATCGCCTGGACCCAATGTCGCTAAAGCTAAATGTGCCAGCCCTTCTTTGGAACCAATAGTAACAATTGCTTCTGTTTCCGGATCCAAATCGACATCAAAACGAGTTTTATACCAATTACAGATTGCTTTTCTTAATCGCGGAATACCTTTAGAAACTGAATATCGATGGGTATCCGGTCTCTGAACAGCCTCTATCAATTTATCAACAATATGTTGAGGCGTCGGCTGGTCTGGATTACCCATGCCAAAATCAATAATATCTTCTCCCGCTGCACGAGCTTTGGCCTTCAGCTCATTAACAATATTGAAAACATAAGGAGGTAACCGACTTATTCTATGAAATTCTTGCATTAAGAGCTCTTGAGCGACCCACGTTGGGATGAAATAAAAAGGTAACTTCTTGTTAAAGATTAAATAGAAGCTACAAAAAAACTGCCTAAATTACTGGTGTTACAACTTTCTGTCAAATATTAGCGAGTCTTGAGAGGTATATTATAGGTGTCTTAATGCTTTAAAGACAGAATACGGTCCACACGAAGTAAGTCTTCATGGGTATCAACCCCTGCCTGAGGCGTTTTCTCGACAACCTTTACCAAAACAGCCTCGCCATGCCACAGTATCCTTAATTGCTCCAGTGATTCAACTGATTCAAGTACTGATGACTCCCAAGAACAATAACGATTTAAAAAATCAACTGTATAAGCATAAAGCCCAATATGCCTGAGATAAGGCATTTTTCCAGAAGGTTTATTGCCTGCCTGGGCAAAAGCATCTCTTTCCCATGGAATAGGGGCACGACTAAAATAGAGTGCATAACCATCTTTATTCAATACGACTTTAACCGCATTTGGATTGAATATTTCTTCCGCTTCTTCTATTTTAGCCGCCAGCGTAGCTATACCCGCTTTATTTTGATTTGCTAAGGCAAAAGCAACATCGCGGATGATTGCAGGCGGTATGAGCGGCTCATCACCTTGTAAATTAACAATAATATCGTTAGCTGACCAACCACATTTCTGAGCAACCTCAGCGATTCTTTCTGTACCACTTTGATGGTCTGCACGCGTCATAACCGCTTTAATACCCAAATCACCCACTGTTTTAAAAATCCGTTCATCATCCGTGGCGACGATAATTTCTTCTGCGCCCGCTTCCTGTGCGCGCTCACATACATGAGCAATCATTGGCTTACCCGCAATTTTTAATAGGGGCTTGCCTGGCAATCTGGTTGATGCAAATCGAGCAGGAATAACAACTTTAAAGGGTAAACTCATTTGTATAAGGCATCAGTTTCTTCGCTGCTTAAAGTACGTGCTTCATCTTCAAGCATAACAGGAATATCATCACGAATCGGAAATGCAAGCCGGTCTGCCCTGCAGATCAATTCTTCTTTGATCTTATCATAATGCAACGGGCTCTTACAGAGAGGACAGGCCAAAATATCGAGTAACTTTTTATCTATCATGCTTTTCTCTTAAGTAAATTTAATAATTGCTCTTCAAAACCAGCGTCAGTAACTGCTTTAACAGGAAGATACCAATGCTGAACTCCCGCAAATTCTGTACATTTTACGGCATCCTTTTCAGTCATTAAAACGGGTTTGTTATCTGCGTATTCAATATCTTCGCGGTTAAATTGATAATGATCAGGAAAACTATGATTGACACACGTTATACCCGCCGAAACAAGTACCTTAAAAAAACGTTCTGGATTACCTATCCCTGCCATAGCATGACAGTCAACACCCTTAAAGTCCTGTAAATATTTTCTCTCTCCGGTCACTAAATTAACCAAGACATCACCCACAAGTCGCATGGAAAACTCATTACTTTCCATTTTTTCACCATTCACAACAATGAAATCGACACGCTGTAATCTTTCTATTGGCTCTCGTAAAGGACCGGCAGGCAAGCAATAACCATTGCCAAAACGTCTTTCCCCATCCACTACCGCAATTTCAATTGTTCTATTTAACGCATAATGTTGAAGACCATCATCAGACAAAATAACATTGCAATCTGTCTGTTCTAATAATAACGTTGCGGCCTCTACTCGCAACGCACCAACAACCAAAGGGCAGTCACTGTATTTCACCATTAACACGGCTTCATCACCAACAGTCTTAACATCACTCTCAGCCGTAACGAGTTGTACGCCTAAGCCTGTACCCCCATAACCTCTACTAATAATGCCCGGTCTAAACCCCGCATTTTTAAGAAGTGCCGCTAAATAAATAACTAAAGGTGTTTTACCCGTTCCACCCACGGTTATATTACCCACCACGATAACAGGCACGGGTAAGGTCTGTGATTTTAATACCCCGATTCGATATAAAAACGTTCTAAACCTAACGACATCACTGAATAAAAAACCCAACGGCATCAACCAAACACCAATAAAAGGATCTTTATACCAAACATCAAGCAACCAGCGCGTTAACGTTTTTTTCATGGTTTAGCTTTAGACTGAAGCGCGGCAAACGTAATATGGCTAAATCCAGCCTCGCCAGCCGCTTCCAATGCTGTAATAACCGCTTGATGTTGCGTTTTAGCATCTGCATTAATGATAAAAGGCTGGTCTTTAGATACGACGGCTAACTTAAGCAATGCCTGCTTTAAGGTTTCTACCGTCTGATCAGCCAATTGTATAGACTGGCCCTCTTCAGGCTTAAGAAAATACGCGCCATTTTCAGCGATTGTTAACGTCACCATCTTGGGTGGCTGATCTACTTTAGCGCCACTTGCCTCTGGTAAGGTAACCTTAATTTCAGTATTACGATTAAAGGTTGTAGAAACCATAAAAAAAAGCAGTAACACAAACAACACATCAATCATTGATATTAAAGTAATATCCAGCTTTTCTCTTTTTTTATGACGAAACTTCATTAGGATACCTCTCGGTCACCCTGCAACACATCAATCAGTTTCAAAGCCTCGGACTCCATGTCAACAATGTATTCATCTACCAATCGTTCAAAATGACGATGAAAAATCAAACTAGGAATGCCCACAGTAAGACCTGCTGCCGTTGTAATCAAAGCGACTGAAATACCACCGGCCAACACACTGGGATCACCTGAGCCATGCTCCATCAATGATGAGAAAATATCAATCATACCAAACACAGTCCCCAGCAGACCTAATAAAGGGCTAATGGTGGCGATAGTACCTAAGGTATTAAGATAGCGCTCTAAATCATGAACAACCTTGCGGCCTGACTCCTCAATACATTCTTTCATAACCTCTCGGCCATGGTGTCGATTTAAAAGCCCTACCGCCAAAATACTACCCAAAGGCGAACTTATTTTCAACCGACGTAACACATCATTATCAAGTTTCTTTTCACGCGATAATTTCCAAACCTTAGGAATTAGATCAGGCGGTAAAATTTTATTCTTTTGCAAAGACCAGAAACGTTCACCAATAATCGCCATTGCCCCAATTGAACACAGGATGATGGGGATCATCATTAAACCGCCGCTTTTTATTATTTCAAACACAATTTTTCCCGCTTATATGATTTTCATACACCACAAAATTTGAACTGCAGACTAACTGATTATTCAAAAAAAACTTGAATAATCCGGCAACCCTCCTCGCCCATTATCACTTTAAACTGCCCTAACCTTGTCTTCCCTATGGACTCAACTCTCTGCGATCCAAAGACTTCACTTCCCTCAAATCAACGAAGCGTGGGCAACCCTGAGATAACACCCATATTTTGCGCTCGATGGCGAAGCAAATGATCCATCAAAACGATAGCCATCATCGCTTCCGCAATGGGTGTAGCACGGATACCAACACACGGATCATGTCGACCTTCAGTCACTACATCAATGGCTTCACCTTGCTGATTGATACTTTTGCCGGGTAAACGCAAACTTGCAGTGGGCTTTAAGGCAATACTAGCCGTAATGGATTGGCCACTGGAAATACCCCCCAAAATCCCACCCGCATGATTACTTAAAAAACCAGCAGGCGTCATTTCATCCCGAAACCGTGTTCCTTTTGTATCAATACAGGCAAAGCCATCACCAATTTCAACGCCTTTTACTGCATTTATACTCATTAAAGCATGCGCCAAATCCGCATCAAGGCGATCAAAAATAGGCTCGCCTAATCCTGGTGGCACATTAGTGGCTACCACTTCAATTCGCGCCCCTATCGACTCACCCTCTTTGCGCAGAGCATCCATATAAGCTTCCATTTCTGGAACCTTATCGGCATCAGGACAAAAGAAAGGATTACTATTGATAATAGACCAATCGAGCTTTTCAATTTTGATAGGGCCTAATTGCGACAAATAACCGCGAATTTCGACACCTAACTGCTCTTTCAAGTATTTTTTAGCAATACCGCCTGCCGCAACACGCATCGCTGTTTCACGAGCAGAAGACCGGCCGCCACCACGATAATCTCTAAAACCATACTTCTGCTGATACGTATAATCAGCATGACCGGGTCTAAAGGTATCTGCAATTTTTGAATAATCTTTTGAGCGTTGATCGGTATTCTCAATCATTAAACCAATCGGGGTGCCCGTTGTTTTACCTTCAAACACGCCCGACAAAATTCTGACCTCATCGGCTTCACGGCGCTGGGTAGTATGCCTTGAAGTTCCAGGCTTCCTACGATCTAAATCTTCTTGCAAATCCGCTTCTGTCAAAGGTAATCCAGGGGGGCAACCATCTACGATACAACCAATGGCAGGCCCATGACTTTCACCAAATGAAGTGACGGTAAATAACTTTCCTATTGTATTTCCAGACATATTAACTTAAAGCCGCTATAAATAAATCGTGATAGAGTTTGACCTGTTCAGCCGTCAGTAAAAAAACACCGTCGCCGCCTCTTTCGAAGTTCAACCAATAAAAAGGCACTTCAGGAAAGGTGTTTTGTAGCGTTTCAGCACTGCTGCCGACCTCTACAACGAGAATA
Source organism: Crenothrix polyspora (assembly GCA_945877505.1). Classification (GTDB taxonomy): domain Bacteria; phylum Pseudomonadota; class Gammaproteobacteria; order Methylococcales; family Methylomonadaceae; genus Methylobacter_C; species Methylobacter_C polyspora_A. The sequence goes on along the minus strand of CAMDWT010000027.1, from coordinate 14,414 downwards.
CCTTGCTCTGCCAAATAATCATTTGCCTCAACAAGAATGCGCACAACCAAATCCAGTCCAGAGAGTCCACCTTTAAAGCCCATATCAGGCTCTGCCCGAAACTCTTGGGGTAACATTTCCCACTCGGCTTGGCATACATAAGGGGGATTACTAACAATCACATCGTACAAGGCAGCGGGGAGTGTTTTGAATAGATCAGACTGATGAAGCGTCACCACCTCAGCGAGCAAATGTTTATCAACATTAATCTCAGCAACCGCTAAGGCATCCGCTGACAAATCAACGGCATCAACATACGCATCCTGAAAAGCATAAGCACAAGCAATGGCGATACAAGCGCTACCGGTACATAAATCCAAAATTCGAGTCACCTGATCTTCTTCTACCCAAGGAGAAAATCGTTGCTCGATTAATTCAGCAATCGGCGATCTAGGCACTAAAACGCGATGATCAACATAAAATGATAAGCCAGCAAAAATAGCCTCATGCGTTAAGTACGCCGCAGGCACTCGCTCATTAATGCGTCTATCAACTATATCGACAATCGCTTGGCGTTCACCCATGGTTAAAACCGTATCCAAATAAGCTTCAGCTAAATTATAGGGTTGATAAACCGTGTGCAAAACCAACGCTGCAGCCTCATCCAGCGCAGTAACCGTGCCATGACCAAAACTAACGTGAGCCTCAGAAAAGCGACTTGCCGCCCAACGTATATAATCGCGCAGAGTCGATAAAGTGTTTAAAACTTCAAAAATAGGTGTTTGCATTATATTTAAAAGGAAACAAGAAAACGGATATGAAATATATTTTATGGGCAATTTTAAACTAATTAGTGGATATAAGCGCCTGGTTTAGAGTAATTATTTTAATTCGCATGATTTATCAACTAGATACGCTAAAGAATTGACACTTTTCGATGAACAATGACACTTGCGCATACATTCTAGTTAACAAGCATAGAGGCAGAGTTTAGTACAAAATAATATTAGCTTTATTCTATATAAAGGTATATTTTTTAATTTTTGAAAAATATTCCTCATGAACCATTTTAACTATAAAACACTCAGCCTATTCATTTCATCAATGCTGATTACGGGCACTGTATTAGCTGACAAATCAATCGATCAAGATATTTGTTTAACTGCAAATACAGCACCCTTACCTGGCGCTTATCAAGCTAACTATCATTTACATTTAACTAAAATCAATAGTAAAGCCACGCCAAAACTCTTTGCCATTAACGCACTTGAAACAGCCATTAAAAGCTCTACAAATCCTGCGCAAACTTATGAAAACGCCCTTGTAGGCACCGGATCAGTCATTGAAACGACTGAAATGCTAGACAAAACAAACACACTACAAATTGCATTAACGGGGGCTACATCAAGTAAAAATGGAGCTATTGAGGGCTTGTGGCGCTTAAATTACCACCTTGAACTAAATCCTACGACCTACAACGGCTCTCTCATTGGCATTATTGATTTCACACCCATAGCAAAAGGACTCTCCTATACACCGATTACACCTAGCTATACTGAAACCAAAAACATTCAACTGGTAAGAATCAACTGTTTATCGTCAAATCATTAATTAACCTACTAGCAACAAACGCTCTATGATTTAATAGAGCGTTATCTTCCGTAGATTAAGGACCTATCATTCACAATTTTTATAATGACTCTTTTTACAATCTGTAACCATCGCTTGAGCCTTGGCTAATTTCTCCTTAGACAGCCACTTAGCTAATTGATCTCGATGTTCTATCGCATCAAGTTCACCTTGTTCTGCCGCTATATAGCGCCACATATAAGATCGAAGATCATTTTCTACAACGCCTTCACCCATGTCATACATATAGCCAAGATTATTTTGTGCTTCTGCATCACCCTGCATCGCCGACAATCTAGTCCACTTAAAAGCAGCATCATCATCTTCTGGGACTCCTTTGCCTAATTGATACATCGTACCCACTATATATTGAGCTTGTGCATCCCCTTTCTCGGCTTTTTTTAATATCGACTGAAAATCTGCAAATGCATGACCGTAAAACAATAAAGAGGTCATTAATAATAAAAACTTAGCTTGCTTCATGAGTATCTCGAAAAATATTTATTTATTCGAACAGTATACCTAAAATTGACTTCTAGCTGAGCACGGAATTAACGGTAAACCACTTTTCGTTATAGCCGCGTCGCTAAAGTTTTAAGCAGCGTATAATGCCTCTGCCTAAATAACATCCACACCAATAGATTTCTTCACTCTACGACCTTATGAAAAAATTAGTATTAACCCTCTGCATTGCCTTAATAACTAGCAACACCTTTGCTGATAACTTTGAAGATGGCTTCAAAGCCACCCAAAAAGGTGACTATAAAACGGCAACACCTCTGCTAAAAGAATCTGCAAAACAAGGCAATAGCATGGCTCAAGTACTGATTGGCCTTATGTATAAAAATGGCAAAGGTCTCAAAAAAAACCCCAAAGAAGCGGTTAATGCCTTTCGTTTAGCCGCAAAACAAGGCGACGCCGATGGCTTGTATAATCTTGGCGCCATGTATGACAGTGGACAAGGGGTAAAACAAGACTTTAAAGAAGCGGCAAAATGGTATCAACAAGCGGCAGAAAAAGGGGTTACCGATGCCCAAATACGACTAGGCATCATGTACCAATCAGGACAAGGTGCAATACAGGATTTTAAAATAGCTGAAAAATGGTTTCGAACGGCCGCGGAACAAGGTGATGCAGATGCTCAATTGATACTAGCCATGGTAAACGCATCCGGGCATGGCGTAGCCGTTAATCCAATCCAAGCTTATATATGGGCATCGCTTGCCGCGAACAATGGCAGTCATGAAGCCTTAAAAGAGCGCGATAAGTTTGCCAGCAAGCTAGATCCAAAACAACTTGAATTAGCGCGTGAGCTAGAGAAAAAATGTCTCGAATCTCATTATAAAAATTGTAATTAGCAACTAAGACAGCTTCCTAAGCCCTTCAATTAAACGTTGAATGGCGATATTAGCCGTCTCTTCATCTAACATTCCGTAAGAAACGCGTAGATAACAAGCCTCATGCAAACCAAATGCACAGCCAGGAACCACCGCTACCTTAAACTCAGCAATTAAAGATTTTGCCAGTTGTAAATCATTTATTTGAGTATCAACTTTCAGCAATAAATAAAACGCACCCTCGGTAGAAATAATATTCACATTAGGTAAGGCCTGTAATCTAGACATAACGGCAGCTCGAATTTTATCTAAATAAGGTAGTTTGGTTTTGCAATAAGAAGCTCCGACACTTAATGCGCCCATTGCTGCATACTGAGTAATCAATGGAGGACAAATTAAGTTAGTGTCTTGAACTTTCAACATTGACGGTAAAAGCGCTTCCGGAAAAACAAGATAACCGATTCGCCAACTGGCAAAGCCGTAAGCTTTAGATAGAGAAAACAATGAAATCGTATGCGACTCAGCCTCTAAAATACTAGCAGGAGAAAAATGCGTTGCATCGCCATAAGTAAAGTATTCATAAGCCTCATCGCTAATATGATATAGCCCCTTTTCTTTACACAACTGATTAACCGCTCGTAAAGTTGCTTCTGGATATACCGCGCCACTAGGATTATTAGGTGAAACCGTAACAATAGCCCGTGTTTTATCAGTGATGGCCGATCGCAACCACTCTAATTGCAATTGAAAATTATCATCTGTTAACACGGTAACCGGCACACAATTAAGCATACGTAGTGCCATTTCCTGATTAAAGTAATACGGCAATGGCAAGATAATTTCATCACCTGGATCCGTAATAGCCCGCAATACATTTAAAAAGGCCATATTAGAACCCGCCGTAACCATTACGGCGTTATGGCGAGTGCAATTAATCCCGTTTTCTTGATACAGTTTTTCCGCTATTAATTCCAATAACGGGGCATACCCCAACGGAGAACCATATAAATGATCTTCAGCTCGCAGACCAAAATCGCGAACACGCTGTAAGACTGATTCTGGAGGCGGATATGACACCATACCTTGACCTAAAGATAACGTACCTGGGGTATTACGCGTCCACTTTCCAATTACTGGGATAATTGGGGTTTGTACCGATGCTATCGTCTTGCCAAGATGCATTACAATCATTTTCCTATCAGTTAATTTGTTATTCCTAAATATCTCGATACGAGCAATCAACGGGAACTGATGTCATTAAAATAAAGTTCCTGTTTAAAAACAAACGGCTCCCTTAATTAATACGGGCAATTCTTACATTTATTCTCACAACATGAACCCCTTTTTAAATGATGCCACCGAGTAAAAACATAAAGATTATTCTCCACTGTATAATCAATACCTTCAATCAATTGACTATCACCACGATACCTATCAACAGTCGCCTGTATTGCTTGCAGACTATTCGTATTAATGAAGTTAACAATTTTTTCTTGTACCACTTGGCTAAGACACTTTTCACAAAGACAATCTTGCTGAAGATCGACTGGCATTATTGCAGGGTAAGACATGCACCAACACGTCTTATCAGTTTGAGTTGCGCCACAAAGAAAAATAGCGTTGCAATTTGAACAAGATTTACGCTCAGGACTAACAGTAAGCTTCATTCCTTGAACCTAGTTTAGAGTGAAAGATAGTAAGGGAACCTGTGATGTCATAAAGAGTTTCCTAAGAGCGCTAAATCAAATACTCGGCAACAAACTCTGCAAAATCATCTTGGTCTGTTTTCTTGATCGAACTTTGTAGTTTTTTAGAAGACATATCCTCAATATCTTCGATATCCTCCAAACATTCTTCACGGTATGATTCACGGAAATACCTTGACCATTCATTTTTACTTTTACAGAGGTCTTCAAAAGAACCCATAAACTGGAGCCGTAACTCAATTTCAGCTAAAAAAACATTAAGACTATTCAACAAACTATCAACATCATCACCGCTAGACACCGATTGCTCAATCAGAGCTGCAATGTCTTTTTTAACCGCTTGTATATCCTCACTAGAGCCTTCCGAAAGCGCCTCAATCAAATCATTTTGTATAGCAGACTGCAATTCTGCTAGCGATTTATACCAAAAGAAACTTCCACCCGCACTATCCTTGTGATCGTCTTCTAGATAGAAGCCAAAAGGAAATTCTAGTGGATTTCTTCCCTGAGCCTCTTCTAAGGAATTTAATAAAACAGGAGCATTCATTAATTATTCACCTTGGTTAAATTGTTGCGGTCATTATTGATTGAAATTATGAATATACCGACAAGATTAAAACTTCAACCACGCGCAGAGCACTCAAGCAAGACGCTGGTTCTTTTTATCGTTATAATATACCTTACGCTAAAAATCAGCATTGAAAAAACTTACCCTTTGCTAGATTTAAAGAAATACAATATTGATCACAATTTTTAATAGTTAAATATTGAAAATATGCTAATGTTATAAAAAACTTAAGATTTTATTTCAATTTAAGATCAAGCATAAATCCAAAGCCGATGTAGCTCAGTTGGTAGAGCAACTGATTCGTAATCAGTAGGTCGTGAGTTCGACTCTCATCATTGGCTCCAACTTATAAAGACTTAAGGGTAGGGGCTTACATTAAGCAATATACTAGTTCCCCAATAAAAAAAATCCTCCCAGTCACCAAGTTCGACCCGCATACCCCCGCTTTCAGTTTGATGGTACCTAATCTCTACTACACTTGAATCTGCTCAAACGATCTTGATTTTTTATACAGCAAACCCACCCCGTCTGTTTTGAAATAGGTCGTCGAAAAATATATTAAAAAAAAAATTCAGAAAATACCAAGCAAGCTGCCATAACATGATACCAGCGCAGCATTACATCCATATTTATGTCAGCTGGTTATAATATAATAGCCATTCGAAGGGATTACGAAGTAGCAAAAAAATCGAAGTTGAACAGAGAAATGCATATTGTAGGTTTGGTCAGAATGTCTTTTGATTACACGGAGCCTAATCTCTTTTCTGGGCTATAACTATTTTTTTTAAATTATTCAATTAAAAGAAGTATGCGAAGGCCTGCTAACTTACTTGTGAAAATGCCTCTTCTAAGACAGCATCACCTAGATTTTTTAGATTAAACCGAGAACTAGTTATTGTGTCTTCTAAAGAACTAATTGTGACTGAACATTTAGAAATTAATTCAGTGATAGCCATTTGTTCTTGAATTGGAGGCAATGGAATAAGCGTATTGATTACAGTCTCTTGATTGATTTTTGGCATATTTCCGGCCGCACCAGTCGCATTTTGTTGATAGTAATTTCTTGTAAATTCTGCTAATAATACCGAATGAATGTAGTTTGTGCTACTTTCAATAATAGGACGAATTTTCATTATCAAGTCTGGATAAATATACTCGAGGCTTCGACCTCTGAATACGGCCGCAGTACCAACAAGTTCAAGTGAATTTGCCCGTTGAATAAGTATATCCCCATCTTTCAACCAAAGATACGAATCATCCATTACTATAATGTCTAAGTACTTAGATTGGGATCCATCAAAAACTCCTGACGAAGTAGCCGAAAGCTTTAATGATTTGACATTTGTTGGGTAATTCACTGGTTTAAGTGATACACCATTTCTTGGTTTTTCTTGGATAATAGACCCGAGTCTGCACCATTGCCAACTATCTGGAATATTAAACGGGATTTCATCACTTTTAATTTTGGCTATAGGTTTTTCAGGCCTTGTCTTCTTGTCAAAAAACAAAGCAGTTTTCTTCTGCTCAATACTACTGAGAAGTTCAGTGACTGGTTCACAAGATGGGTGTTCTTCCCTCCAATTTACAGTAAGTTTTCCCTGAAGCGCCTCATCCAGAATACTTACTCGTAGATGCCTTGCAAGCTTCTCTTGGCGGTCAATCTCATATCCAATCTTCAATTGTTCAATTCGAAATAAATTAAGTCTTTCTGCTATGATCTGTTGATCAGCTAATGAGGGAATCCTAATCTGCAATGGAAGTATATGTTTAGCTTTAAGTTCAGTTTTTATCCCTCCTGCAACTTGCTCCTTCAAAAGCAAAGCAAACTCTGGGCTTTTGAAAAGCCAGTTTAGAAATTCAACAGAAATAAGGTCTGGGTTGAATTGATAAGCAGAATAGTGAATGGTTGCCAACACATCGTCATCACCTACATATACTGCGATTGCCCCCTTCTCAGCATTTATTCCAGATATCACCAAATCGCCATTACAGACACGAATCATGTCTGTTTTTGTGTCGGTTTCTAGGTCGAGATGTATTTGTCCAGAGAAATTAATTTTCTTTATACGCTGCAAACCAAGAACATTAGCATCTTTAGATTTGATACGGCCTTCTCGCTCCGTAAGGAAATCGGAAAGTCTTGTTAACTGCCAAGTCATCTAAGTTGCCTCTGAATTTCAACAAGAAGCATATGGGTTGCATCAATAGAACTATTTAGTTTGCCTAAAACTTCTTTAGCGGATGCAGGTTTAGCAGTTTTTTCTCGATGCGGATTTTTTATGTCTAAATCTAGTCGACCTTTAAGGTCTTCAACAGAAATACACCATGCACAATCGTTCTCTTCTCTATTACTCCACCACTCAATTATTGGTGTAAATTCTTCAAATTGGATAGATTTTGTTTTTGAGTAGCTTTTCTGTCCTTCAGGCAATTTGTGCTCGTAGTACCATATTTCTTTCGTTGGTGAACCTTTTTCGAAGAAAAGAAGATTGGTTGAAACTGTAGCAGGATGAAAAGTAGACTGTGGCAAACGAATAATTGTGTGCAAGTTGCAATCAGTAATTAGTTTTTCTCGGATACGCTCTTTGTATCCATCTCCTGTAATACATCCATCTGGCAAGATTATTGAGCAACGCCCCCCCGGTTTTAGCAGTTGAATCATCAAAATAATAAAGAGGTCGGCTGATTCTCGGCACCTGAAGGACAAAGGAAAGTTACTTTCCACGCCGTCAGCAATACTTGCACCAAATGGCGGATTTGCTAGAATTACGTCAACCTGCTGTTTAGGACCGACCGTTGTATTCGGTCTTAAGACTGTCAATGTAATGCCAGTCTGGAACATCAATGCCATGTAGTACGAGATTTGTTAGCCCAAGCACATACGCTACTGGCTTCAACTCCCATCCAGAAATTGAGTTTTGAAGAATTGCTTCATCATCGAGGGTATGGACTTCTTTTCCTCGAATGTAATCAATCGCTGCACTCAAAAAACCACCAGTGCCAGCCGCAGGGTCGAGTACTTTTTCTCCAAGTCTTGGATTCGTCATCTGCGTCATCAATTGAGTGATTGCACGAGGAGTGTAATACTCACCTTTATTACCAGCATCACGCAATTCGAGAAGAATTGACTCATACATAGTTCCGAAGATATGACGGTCATCTGAGTTGTTAAAATCAAATCCGTTTAATTGATTGATAACTTTTCTTAACTCAAACCCAGACTTCATATAGTTGTTAGAACCATCGAACACGGCACGAACCAAGTTTGCTCGTTCAGATGAATGAGATGTTTTAAGCGCCTTAAGCGACGCAAACAAACCATCTGTCGGATGATCAACAAAGTTTAATAGTTCTTCACCAGTTATGCCTTCTGGATTTGCTGCCCAAGTGCGCCACTGATACTTTTCCGGGATTACAGACTTATAACCTTCACGAATAAGTTCTAGCTCTTGGTCTTTATCGTCAAGAATTTTGAGAAACAACATCCACCCTAGTTGCTCGAGTCGTTGCGCATCACCGGAAACACCACGGTCCTGACGCATGATGTTACGGACGTTTTTGATTGTAGAGGATATATTTGGCATTATGGTTTTTTTATGCAGTTCTGTAAAGCTCATCCGTGAGCGAATGGATTGCAGCGTCGTATGCGGTCATACCACCAAACGCCTTAATGATTTCGGCTGCTGTACCTAATCTCTTGATAGGGTCCAGAGTAATGATTGCTGGATTCTCTAAATCCAGCAATCCATCGTCAGCGTACTTATCTAGAAGTGCATCAATGACTTTTCGCGCAAGCTCACCATATTTTGTGAAGTAGTCACGTTTCTTTACTTTATCAGCACGATCTTTCCTTGTCAGTGGCTTTTGCTCATAGGCGACGTGGCAGATTAAGTCAAATGGATCAAAGACCGAACCGATTTCATCATTTAGTTCTGAGAACAATACGCCTTGTTGCTGTAGCTCTTCAACGATGACTCTTTTCTTATCGGCCTGTTTCCATGATCGCAGGAAAACATCAAGAGACGCGTATGTGGTGAGTATGCTCTTCTTTGTGTAGTCACGCAGACTTTCTGTGATTATCTTCCCGTCTGCTCCCATATATTGCACACGTTCATTACCGATAGTAACCTCTACACCATTGACGATAACTTTCCTACGCTTTACTCCTCCATCATTGTTATCAATTGAAATATCGGGCTTTTCAGGTTCAGGGAAAATGATCTCGTCGCCTGTCTGCTCATCAATGAGAGTTTTCTCGTCGGTTTCATCTTCTACTTCTGAAATGTCTTCGTCTTCCGAAACATCTTTAATACGTACAGGGTCTCCATCAAACTCTTTATCTGCAAATAAAGCAGTTACATTGCGGAAATCCATAATGGTGAAATAATGCTTGCCGAAGTCCTCATTTATGCGAGTGCCACGTCCAATGATTTGTTTAAATTCTGTCATCGAGCCAATGTTAGAATCGAGGACTATGAGTTTGCATGTTTGCGCATCAATGCCTGTTGTCATTAGCTTTGATGTTGTTGCTACGACGGGGTATGGTTCTGTTGGATTAATGAATGCATCTAGATGACGTTTGCCCTCATCGTTATCACCAGTAATTTGCATAACGTATTTGGGATTAGCTGAAACCAAATCCGCATTGGCGTTGGCAAGCTCCCTCCTCATTCCTTCTGCGTGCTCAATATCTACGCAGAACACAATCGTTTTTGAGAATCTCCCACTGCCTTTGAGGAATTCTGTGATTTTTGCTGCAACTACTTTTCTACGCTCTTCGATAACAAGGTTCTTGTCGAAATCAGTACGGTTATAGATGCGATCTTCAACAAGGTTTCCGTATTTGTCACTAAAGCCCTTAGGTGGTCGCCATCCTTCAGCATCAATGTCGGGAGTAATTTTGATTACTTTGTAAGGTGCTAGAAAGCCGTCATCAATACCTTGTTTGAGGGAGTATGTGTACAGTGGATCGCCAAAATATTCAGTACTTGAGATTTTCTTGGTTTCTTTTGGCGTTGCTGTCATACCAATATGGGTTGCAGCTTTGAAGTACTCAAGAATTTCACGCCATTTACTATCTTCTCTTGCGCTACCACGATGGCATTCATCCACAATGACCAAATCAAAAAATTCAGGACTGAACTGCTTGTATGCGTCATTATTGTTGTTGTCCGACAACCCTTGATAAAGTGACAAATAAATGTTGTAGGCTGTGTCAATATGCTTGTGCTTAATGATTGTCATCGCCTCTTTGAAGTGACGAAAATCTCCGCGAACTGTTTGGTCAATTAGTGCAGTTCTATCAGCCAAGAACAAAATACGTTTTTTCAGGCCACTTTTCCAAAGCCGGTAAATAATTTGGAATGCAGTATAGGTTTTTCCTGTACCGGTGGCCATAACGAGTAAATATCGATTACTACCATTATTTCGGACAACGGCTTCAATTGTTCTATTTATAGCAATTTGCTGATAGTAGCGTGGAGAGCGCTCAGAACAGTCTGAAAAATAGTCTTGCGTGACAACAAACTCTGACTCTATTGTAAGTCCCTTGTAGGCTTTATATTTTTGCCAAAGTTGTTCCGGGCGCGGAAAAGATGATATAGAAAGTTCAGTTTCAATATCGCTAAATGTTTTTGTCCGGTCATGAAAATAAAAAGCATCACCATTGCTACTGAATACGAATGGAATATCCAGCGTATTAGCATAACCAAGTGCCTGTTGAATACCTGCGCTAGGAGTGTGATTATTGTCTTTGGCTTCGATGACTGCAATCGGGATGTTTGGTTTGTAATAGAGAATATAGTCGGCACGTTTTTTGGCACCGCGAGCATGGAGTTTCCCGCGCACGTATATTCGACCATCGGTAAAAGTAACTTCTTCTCGAATTTGTAATGCAAGATGGAGAAATTTTGAGTTGATTAAAGATGCAAAAACTGAATCAAAAATCACTGAGCTAATACAGTTATCGTTGCCAAAGCGTGCAAATCGGATTCGTATTCATGGAAGTGGTGACTTTTTTAATCAGCATTATTTCGATGCTTGGCTCCGTGTATGTGAGAAGAATCCAGACTTATTGTTTTGGGCTTTTACTAAATCTATTCAGTTTTGGGTTAATCGGTTAGATCGAATGCCTTCAAATTTTATAATGCAAGCTAGTCGAGGTGGTCGACAAGATCATCTTATTGATGAGTGTAATTTAAAAAGCGCAACAGTTTTCCGTACTATTGAAGAAGCTAGGCTTAGTGGGTTGCCTATTGATATTGATGACGAATATGCATGTACGAATCAAGGTAGCTTTGCATTGGTGGACAATTTTGGACCGGATCGGGGAGGTCGATTCGATCACATTACAAATGAGGCTATAAAAAAGAAATGATCACCTTATGTGTTAGAGGTAGCGTTAATTGTATGTGTTCATTTATCAAATATTTGTTACATATTATTTATGGTTACTGCTGTAATATTTTCTTGTATTACTTTTTCTGCTCCAAGAGTTTTAATATCGCCGAATAAATTTTCAGTTCTGTCAGCTTCGCAGCGCGAGCAGCGCGTATTTCTATTGTCTCATGACCGAATGTGAATTGAGGGTGGTCTTTGCCTTTTTTGATGGTTTCTTGACGTCTGGCGCCGTGGACTCTGCATGTTTTATAGACATGAGCAGATGGGTTATTGCAAGGGAGTTTTGTTCTTTTGCTGTTAGTTGTGCAGACTTTTGCACCTTTTACTACGCAGGGGAGTGGTGGCAAGATGTTTCCTACTTGAGTATGGCCCTTAAAGAGACCAGTTATATTATTTTTTGCACTGACCTATGTAAAATAGGCAAGATTACGGGGGTGTTGGTTGCCTCAGTAATGAGGCAACAGATCTTCAAAAGTCTAAAGCCCTGCGTCGGCGATGATGCTATCGACAATAAACAAGGGACGAATAACCAAATCTCTTAATTTAGAGCGCCCATTAATTAAATCATTATATTCATAGGTTATATCGCCACGTATCCAATTCTTGTGTTTATCACAGTCTTTGACTAACTCTTCAATCAACGGCGTATAAGCGGCCTTAATTTGCTTTATTTTAGCCTTGTCAACGCTGTTCCAATTCTTTTTATTTCTTGAGAGGTAAACTCTTGATCACGATATTTGTTAACTCCAATAGCAATCATTTCATGATTTGTCATAATTGTATGTAATTAAATACAAAATGATTATTCTCTGGAGTTTCCATTAGGTTTCCTTTTCCGTAACCGCAGAATCAATTAACTTTCTTAATGCCAATGCATGGCGCTCATTAAAACGAATAATTGTTTTGTGACCTGCCAAAGATAAATGGATTGATAAATCACCATCACCACCTTCATTAATTAGCTTCAAATTACTAATTTGTGCGAATATTTCAGTTGTTGAATGCTTAGTTGCAAGTTTCCATTGAGCAAAATGTTTTGCACAAAGGCAAAGCGCGTTTCCTGGTTCATCTAGCCAACGTTTAAATTGACGCTCTACGATATAGGTTGCTGTAAAATATGGATAGCCATCTTTTTTGGGCCATGTTTCATCGCATATTTGACAACTACCTTGATACCACTCAAATAATGAAGCTCGAACTGCTTCATTCGGTGGCTCTAATAAACTACGTTCAGTCTCTTTTCGCCGCACCTCTGCTGAGGGTTCATTTTTAATATTTTCTGAATATGCTTCAGCCAGTTTATCGGCGCGTCGGCTAGAGTTAGACAATATTCCATCGTCACGAGAATTGATCTGACTGATCACATCTTCATTCAATTCGGTAGATCCATTTTGTGTAAATGCAGCTTCCAATGAAGCAATGAAATTAAATAAGGTTGTGTCTGAAATTACTGGGACTTTTTCTTCAATTCCAATAGGATTTTCATGTTGAATAGCTTTAGACTCTGATGTATGTGCCTTGTTTTTTGTCGCATGGGTCGTTGCTAATATAACGTCTATAACTGGTAGTGGTTTTTTAGGTATGTTTTTGAAATTCTCAGTTGTTCCCGTTTCTTTTTGATCACCATAAAAAACAGCTCCTGATTGGACAGAAGCATCATTATTTTCAATATCTTCTCTCGCTGGTGTTATAGTCGTTGTAATGCTTTCTTCTAACGGTTCTTTATCAAAAAGCGGTGACGATTTTTTTTCACGGAACAAATCATTTATCTCACGAGGAACATTCCAGCTTTTATCCTTTATTCTTTCTATATTATCGGCTCCCAAAACCAGTTCAATCCAGTCAGCTAAATCTTTGTAACTTTTTGTAAGAGATTTTGCCAAAACCTGAGCGAGTTTACCTTCCTTGATCTTGCCATTATAGTAAAGAATATGTGCGTTACGATCCAAAAATGCTGGATACAATCCATTTTTGGGCTCATAAATAAAATTGTCCGTTTCAAGACCAAATTCAATCTCGATATCTGTTGTGAATGAAGATTCCCGTAATAGCAATAAATGTTTAAAAGTATCATTATCTAATAATGTCTGATATTCAGGTTGGCGTTTTTCTGCGAACCATGATGCGATCATTTTTATCGCTGATTCTGTTACATAGTAATTATTTTTTAGGATTTCAGGAATTACATCTTCTACTAGCGATTCAGTTACTGACTCAGATAACAGAGGAATATTGAATATGCTAAAAAAACTTTTCCAATCGCTGAAAGAACCCTGTTCTGGACGCCATGCAAAATTTACATCTTCCGTATCTTTGAACATTGTCTCAAAGAATTTATCATCCGACATGAAGAGTTCTGAGACTTCACAAAAAGTATCTGATTTAGAGTAAAGTTTGGCCTGATCAAAAAAATAATCATCCCACCATTCAGGCCTGTCATCTTCAGACTGAAGTGCTACAGGTTTAATTGCACAATAAAGAAACTCTAATAATTCACGTTGCTTTTTAATATTATCAAGCGGGGCTTCCTGATTTTTTAGCCAGAATTTAGCATAACATTCTGTATCAATTCGCTCTTTTACTCCAAGTCGATTAATAAAGAATTTCTTCATATCAGGGTATTGTTTTTGAAGATAACTAAACTCACCTCCTAATATATCTGTAGCATCCTCCCAAATACATTCGTCACTTTTAAGCCATTTTTTGTCTATTCGACCTATACTTACATAAATTAGCGATTCATTCGAAAAAATTGAATTGATATCATGATTATTACGTTCCGACCTAACTAATAAT
>CAMDWT010000026.1 GCA_945877505.1 Crenothrix polyspora | reverse complement strand
GAGATGGTTATGCCTGGCGATAATATTTCAGTCAAAGTCAAATTGATTTCACCGATTGCTATGGAAGATGGGTTGCGTTTCGCAATTCGTGAAGGCGGTCGTACAGTAGGTGCGGGTGTTGTTGCATCAATAATTGAGTAATAAATATGTCTAATCAAACTATCAGAATCCGATTGAAATCCTTTGATCATAAATTAATTGATCAGTCGGCTGGTGAGATAGTAGAAACAGCAAGGAGAACCGGTGCTCAAGTTAAGGGCCCGATTCCTTTGCCTACTAAGAAAGAACGTTTTACGATTTTGATTTCTCCGCATGTCGATAAAGATGCTCGAGATCAATATGAATTAAGAACATATAAAAGATTGCTGGATATCGTTGAGCCAACAGAAAAAACAGTTGATGCATTAATGAAGTTGGATCTTGCAGCTGGTGTTGATGTTCAAATAAAGTTGAATTAAAAATAGAGGAATTGGCAGATGTCAATAGGTCTTATAGGTCGTAAATGTGGTATGACCAGAGTTTTTTGTGAGGATGGAACATCAGTCCCAGTTACTGTTCTCCAGATTGACTCAAACAGAGTTACTCAGGTTAAAAGTCTTGAAGTTGATGGTTATCGTTCAATTCAAGTTGCTGCGGGTGATAAAAAATCTTCAAGAGTTAACAAAGCAATGGCTGGTCATTATGCATCGGCTAATCTGACTGCTGGGCGTGGCCTTTGGGAGTTCAGGCTCGAAGATGGTGAGGGAGCAGAATTTGCTGCTGGTAGTCAATTAACAGTTGATATATTTTCTGCTGGACAAGTAGTTGATGTACAGGGCAAGAGTATAGGTAAAGGTTTTGCAGGTGGTATTAAACGCCATCATTTTAGTATGCAAGATGCTACGCATGGTAACTCTCGTTCTCATCGTGTTCTTGGTTCAATTGGTATGTGTCAAACACCTGGTCGTGTATTTAAAGGCAAAAAAATGGAAGGTCATCTTGGTAATACTAAGACAACCATTCAAAATTTGACTATTCATGCAATTGATGCAGAAAGAAATTTAATTTTAGTTAAAGGCGCTGTGCCTGGTGCTAAGGGCGGTGATGTTGTTATAACACCTGCTATGAAATTGAAAAATAAAGGTTAAGCCATGGGATTGCAAATACCAGCTTTAAATGAACAAGACTCTTCTGGATTACTGGAAGTAGCAGATGCTGTCTTTGGCCAGTCTTTTAACGAAACATTGATTCATCAATTGGTTGTTCGTTATATGGCGGGAGCTCGTGCTGGAACAAAAGCACAAAAGACTCGCTCTGATGTTAGTGGCGGTGGTTCTAAGCCATGGAGACAAAAAGGGACAGGGCGTGCAAGATCTGGTACAATACGCAGTCCAATTTGGCGAACAGGTGGTGTAGCATTTGCTGCTAGACCAAGAAATTATGAGCAAAAGCTTAATAAAAAGATGTTTCGTGTTGGCGTTAAATCAATTTTGTCTGAATTACTTAGACAAAATCGTTTAGTTGTTAGTAGTGATATTATCCCTACTTCTCCTAAAACAAAGGATTTAAATGAAAAAATTAAAGCGATAGACGCCAAGAGAATATTGATTGTTGTTGAAGAGGTTAATATTAATCTTGCTTTAGCATCCAGAAACATTCCTTATGTTGAAGTAATTGAAGCTGTAAATTTAAATCCAGTGCTTTTGGTTTCTGCGGATAAAGTAATTGCTACTCCAGGTGCGCTTAAGTTATTAGAGGAGCGATTGGCATGAGTATTAATAAATATCAATTAGCTGGAGTCATTGAGGCGCCAATCATCTCAGAAAAAAGCACAAATGCTGCTGAAAAAAGCAATCAATTTGTATTTAAAGTGCAAAAAGTAGCTACTAAAAAGCATATTAAAAATGCAGTTGAGTTAATGTTTGGTGTAGAAGTTGATTCTGTTCATGTTTTGAACGTAAAAGGCAAGCAGAAAAGAGTTGGCAAGTCAGTGGGCCAAAGATCAGACTGGAAAAAAGCTTACGTTAAGCTTAAGCCTGGTCATGATATAGAATTCTCTGCTGCTTAATTTATTTAAAGTGATAGATCAATAGGAAACGGTAGAAAGCATGGCGATTGTAAAATCAAAACCTACGTCACCGGGATCACGGTTTGTAGTACGCATCAAAAATGATGAGTTACATAAAGGCAAACCTTATGCCCCTTTACTTGCTAAAAAAAGTAATAGTGGTGGTCGTAATAATCAAGGGCGCATAACAACACGTCATATCGGTGGTGGTCATAAGCAACACTATCGTATTGTTGATTTCAAAAGAAATAAATTCGACATTCCAGCGATTGTTGAAAGGCTCGAATATGATCCTAATAGAACTGCAAATATTGCATTGATTCTATTTAGAGATGGCGAGAGAAGATATATTATCGCTCCAAAAGGCTTAGTTGTTGGTCAGGAAATAATTTCATCTGAAACAGTTCCTGTTAAAGCTGGTAACTGTATGCCACTTAGAAATATTCCAATGGGCACAACGGTTCACTGTGTTGAATTAAAGCCCGGCAAAGGCGCGCAAGTTGCTAGAAGTGCTGGTACTTCAGTTCAATTAGTGGCCAGAGATGGTGCTCATGCAACTATCAGAATGCGTTCTGGTGAGATGCGTAAAGTGATGGCGGATTGTCGCGCTGTAATTGGTGAAGTTTCTAATTCAGAACATAATTTAGCTTCACTTGGTAAAGCGGGTGCTTCTAGATGGAGAGGTGTTCGTCCTACTGTTCGTGGTGTTGTAATGAATCCAGTTGACCATCCACATGGTGGTGGTGAGGGTCGTACTTCGGGTGGTAGACATCCTGTATCACCCTGGGGTATGCCTACAAAGGGATACAAAACTAGAAAAAACAAACGTACTGATAATATGATTATCAGACGTCGTAAGCAGAAATAGAGAGGAATAAGCGTGCCGCGTTCAATTAAAAAAGGTCCTTTTATTGATCATCACTTACTAAAAAAAGTAGTTGATGCCGTAAGTAGCAATAATCGGAAACCGATTAAAACATGGTCAAGACGATCAATGATAATTCCAGATATGCTGGGTTTAACAATTGCAATCCATAATGGACGACTGCACATTCCAGTTCTTATTTCTGAGAATATGGTTGGGCACAAATTAGGTGAATTTGCACCTACACGTACATATAAAGGCCACGTGGCTGATAAAAAGTCAAGGTAGGGTAAAATGGAAATTTCAGCAAAATTAAATAATGCTCCATTGTCTGCCCAAAAAGCGCGCTTGGTCGGTGATCAAATTCGTGGACTGTCGGTAGAAAAAGCTCTTAATATATTAAAGTTCAGCTCTAAGAAAGCCGCTGGTATCTTCATTAAAATATTAGAATCTGCGATTGCAAATGCAGAACATAATGAAAGTGCAGATATTGATGATTTGAGAGTGTCGACTGTTTTTGTTAATGAAGGGGCGACTATGAAGAGGTTCAGGGCAAGAGCTAAAGGAAATGCAAACCATATCCTGAAAAGAACCTGCCATATTACAGTTAAAGTAGCAGAATTCGAGTAGGGGCAGAAAATGGGTCAGAAAGTACATCCAACAGGCATACGCCTTGGGATTGTTAAAGATTGGAATTCAAGATGGTATGCAAATAGTCATGATTATCCAATTTTTCTTCATCAAGATTTAACAGTAAGAACTTTTATTAAGCAAAAGTTAGCACATGCGTCTGTAAGTCGAATACAAATTAATAGACCGGCTAATAATGCTCATATAACTATTCACACTGCACGTCCTGGCATAGTTATTGGAAAAAAAGGCGAAGACATTGATGCATTACGCCAAGAAATTTCAAAAATGATAGGCGTACCTGTTCAACTCAATGTTGAAGAAATAAGAAAGCCTGAGCTTGATGCTCAATTAGTTGCTGAAGGTGTAGCACAGCAACTTGAAAAAAGAATAATGTATCGTCGAGCAATGAAAAGAGCTGTAACTAATACAATGCGATTAGGTGCAGAAGGTATCAAAGTAAATGTCGGTGGACGTTTAAATGGTGCTGAAATTGCTAGAAGCGAATGGTATAGAGAAGGCCGAGTTCCATTGCATACATTGCGCGCAGATATAGATTACGCAACTGCAGAAGCTCATACAACATACGGTATTATCGGCATTAAAGTGTGGATATTTAAGGGAGAAGTATTCGATATGGATGCACATCTTGCCGCTGTTAATTCTGAATCCAAGAAATAGTTGAAGGAATAAAGTCATGCTTCAACCCAAAAGAACTAAATTCCGTAAACAACATAAAGGCAGAAATAACGGTACTGCCGTACGAGGTTCATCAGTTAGTTTCGGTGAATTTGGTCTAAAAGCAATCGGCCGTGGCCGTTTGACTGCGAGACAGATCGAAGCAGCTCGTAGAACAATTACTCGTCATGTCAAGCGTGGCGGTAAATTATGGATCAGAGTTTTCCCTGATAAGCCAATTACTAAAAAACCATTAGAAGTTCGTATGGGAAAAGGAAAAGGTAGTGTAGAATATTGGGTTGCTCAGGTTAGACCTGGGACAATGCTTTATGAAATTCAAGGGGTTTCTGAAGAACTAGCACGCGAAGCATTTACTTTGGCGGCTGCGAAACTACCTTTGAAAACACTTTTTACTGCTCGGACGATAATGTAATGAAAGTAAGTGATTTACGTCAAAAAACTAAAATTGAGTTAGATACTATTTTGCTTGAATTGTCTCGTGAACGATTTAATCTAAAAATGCAAAAAGGTACAGGTCAATTGTCTAAACCTGATCAAGTTAAAAAGGTTAGACGAAATGTGGCTCGTATCCACACCATACTTAAAGAAATGGCGAGTGCATAATTATGAGTGAAAATGTTACTAAGTTGCGGACGATTACTGGTCGAGTAGTAAGCAACAAAATGGATAAGACAATAACAGTTTTAGTTGAGCGTGTTGTAAAGCACCCTGTATATGGTAAGTATATAAAACGTTCAACAAAAATGATGGCTCATGATGAGCAAAATGTATGTAATGAAGGGGATGTTGTTTCAATTACGTCCTGTCGACCATTATCTAAGAATAAGACTTTCAAATTAGTCCAGATCTTAGATAGTGCTAATAAATAGTTTTATCTATAAATAAGAATTTAGGAATTAATCATGATTCAGATGCAAACTAACCTTGACGTCGCCGATAATAGCGGTGCAAAAAGGGTCATGTGTATCAAAGTGTTGGGCGGATCACATCGTCGTTATGCTGGTATTGGTGACATCATCAAAGTCAGTATTAAAGATGCTATACCTCGCGGTAGAGTAAAAAAAGGTGAGGTTTATAACGCTTTAGTTGTAAGAACTCGTAAAGGTGTTCGTAGACCAGACGGTTCTGTTATACGTTTTGATGGTAATTCAGCCGTCATTCTGAATAATAATTTGCAGCCTTTAGGTACTCGTATTTTTGGCCCTGTTACGCGTGAGTTAAGAGGGGAGAAATTTATGAAAATTATCTCGCTTGCTCCTGAAGTATTATAAGGTAGAGTAAAAATGGCAAAAATTAAAACAGGTGATGATGTTATTGTTCGTACTGGTAAGGATAAAGGTAAGAGCGGTAGAGTAACAAAGGTTTTCAAAGATAATAAAGTTTTGGTAGAAGGGATTAATCAAGTTAAGAAAAATCAAAAGCCAAATCCTAACGCTGGAATTTCTGGTGGAATAATTGTTAAAGAAATGCCAATTAATATTTCTAACATCGGATTGTATAATCCAGAAACCAAAAAAGCCGATAGAATTGGCTATAAGTTTTTAGAAGATGGCAAGAAAGTCAGATATTTCAAATCAACAAATGAAGTTGTTGGCGTTTAGGGTGCAGATGAATCATGGCTAGATTAGAAAACGTTTACAAAGAAACAATACTGCCCGCATTAGTTGAGCAATTTTCATATAAATCAATCATGCAGGCTCCTCGTATTACTAAAATAACTCTGAATATGGGTGTTGGTGGTGCTGTTGCAGATAAGAAAATATTGCAATCAGCACTCTCTGATATGGAAAAAATTTCAGGTCAAAAACCTGTAGTTACTTTGGCTAGGAAATCAATTGCGGGTTTTAAAATTCGTGATGATATGCCTATTGGTTGCAAAGTTACTTTGCGTAGTGATCGCATGTTTGAATTTTTAGACCGTTTAATTAGTATTTCAATACCAAGAATACGTGATTTTAGAGGTTTAAATCCAAAAAGTTTTGATGGTCGTGGTAACTATTCCATGGGTGTTAAAGAGCAAATCATATTTCCAGAAATTGATTATGATAAAATCGACACTTTGAGAGGTATGGATATTACTATCACAACTACTGCGCAGACAAATGAAGAAGGTCTGGCATTGTTAAAGTTGTTTAATTTTCCATTCAAGAGTTAAAGGCGATTTTAAGATGGCAAAAAAATCAATGATTGCACGCGAAGATAAGCGTAAAAAGTTAGTTAAAAAATTCGAAGTTAAACGAAAAGCTATAAAAGAGATTATCAGAGATCCTAATGCTTCTTTTGAAGATAAGGAAGCTGCTCATTTACAACTCCAAAAATTACCAAGAGATTCTAGTGTAACTAGAGTTAGAAATCGCTGTAATTTAACTGGGCGTCCTCATGGATATTATCGTAAGTTTGGTCTCAGTCGAAATAAATTAAGAGAGGCTACAATGCGTGGTGATGTTCCTGGTGTAGTCAAAGCAAGTTGGTAAGATCTGTTAGATCAAGTTTGGAGATAATGAAATGAGTATGACAGACCCTGTAGCTGATATGCTGACACGTATAAGAAACGGTCAATCAGCTGGAAAGAAAAATATAAAACAACCTTCATCAAAACTTAAAGTTTCTATAGCTAAAGTTTTAAAAGAAGAAGGTTATATTACAGATTTTAGTATGGAAACAACTGGCAGTCACACAGAAATGACCGTTGAATTAAAATACTATAAAGGTTCCCCTGTAATCGAAACAATTAAAAGAATTAGTAGGCCTGGTTTACGTATTTATAAATCTAAAGACGAATTGCCAAAAGTACTTGGCGGCTTGGGGATTGCTATTGTATCAACATCAAATGGTGTAATGACTGATAGAGCTGCGCGTGCCATTGGCCACGGCGGTGAAGTTATTTGCACTGTTTGTTAATGTAGGTGTCATATGTCAAGAATTGCTAAAGCCCCTGTCTCTATTCCTGCTGGAGTAGAAATAAAATTAGATGGAAATAGTCTTACTGTTAAAGGTGTAAAAGGATTGCTTTCTCATTCACTTCATCCTGTTGTAAGCTTAAATATAGTTGATAATATATTGCAAGTTGTATGGGATCAGGATGATAAAAAAGCTACTGCACAAGCTGGAACAGCAAGAGCTATATTAAACAATATGGTAACTGGTGTTTCGACAGGATTTGAAAAAAAATTAACACTAATTGGTGTTGGTTACAGAGCACAAGCTAAAGACAATATTCTTAGTTTGTCATTAGGTTTCTCACATCCTGTTGATTATTTAGTTCCAGCTGGTATTTCGATAGAAACTCCTACACAAACTGAAATAGTAGTAAGAGGGACCGATAAGCAATTAGTTGGTGAAGTATCAGCAAAAATACGAGCTTATCGTCCACCAGAGCCTTACAAAGGAAAGGGAGTCAGATACGCTGACGAACATGTTGTAAGAAAAGAAGCTAAAAAGAAGTAAGGTAGCGTGATGGATAAGAAAAAATCTAGAATGAAGCGCGCATTAAAAATGCGTTCAAAAATTAAGAGTTTAAGTACAACTCGTTTGTCGATACATAAAACTCCACAGCATATATATGCTCAAGTGATAAGTGATGATGGATCTTTTACTTTAGCAAGTGTTTCTACAACACAGGCTGTTATTAAATCCACTTTGAAGAACACAGGAAATATTGAAGCCGCTGCTTTAGTTGGTAAATTTATCGCTGAGAAAGCGATAGCTGCTGGCGTTACTGAGGTGGCTTTCGATCGGTCTGGTTTTAAATATCATGGTCGCGTAAAAGCATTAGCTGATGCTGCGCGTGAAGCCGGCTTGAAATTTTAGGAGAATAAAATGGCAACAGCACCCGCTCAAGGTAGTACTGACGGTTTACAAGAAAAATTAGTTAATGTTAGACGTGTTGCAAAAGTAGTAAAAGGTGGTCGAGTTTTTGGCTTTACTGCTTTAACTGTTGTTGGTGATGGTGAGGGACGTGTAGGTTATGGTGTAAGTAAAGCACGTGAAGTGCCTATAGCCATACAAAAGTCTTTAGAGCAAGCGCGTAAGAATATGCGAAAAGTATCTTTAAAAGGAGATACTTTGCAATATCCGATCATGAATACTACAGGCGCAGCTAAAGTTTACATGCAGCCTGCTTCTGAAGGTACAGGGATTATTGCCGGTGGCGCAATGAGAGCTGTATTTGAGGTAGTTGGTGTACATAACGTATTAGCAAAATGTATAGGCACAAGTAACCCTATAAATGTTGTAAGAGCAACAATCAATGGGCTTACAGGCATGCACAATGCTAACCAGATAGCTGCTAAGCGCGGCTTATCAGTTGAACAGATTATTGGATAGTAGTAATGGCTGGTACTAAATTATTTGTAACAATGACAAAGAGTAGATTCGGTAGATTACCCCGTCACCAAGCTTGTTTAGTTGGCTTGGGATTACGTAAAATCAACCAAACTGTTGAGCTTCTTAACACTCCCGAAAATCGTGGTATGATAAACAAAGTATCATACATGCTTAAAGTCGAGGAAAGATAATGTATTTAAATACAATACAACCAAGTGAAGGTTCAAGAAAAAAATCTAAAAGAGTAGGCCGAGGTATTGGTTGCACCCTTGGGAAGACATGCGGAAGAGGCCATAAAGGACAAAAGTCTCGTAGTGGCGGCTTTCATAAAGTTGGTTTTGAAGGTGGTCAAATGCCATTGCAAAGACGTCTACCTAAAGTTGGTTTTAAGTCTTTAATAAAGAAATTTTCTGCTGAAGTGCGTTTAAATGAATTAAATTCTTTAAATGTTGATATTGTGGATTTAAAAGTTTTGATTGCCGCTAACATTGTTCCAATCTTCACTAAAACTGCAAAAGTTATTCAGTCTGGAATTGTTACTAAGGCTATTAGTTTAAAAGGTATTAAAGTGACTGCGGGTGCAAGGCATTCTATTGAAGCTGCTGGCGGAAAAGTAGAGGCTTAAGTGAATACTTCAAGAGCTCAAATGGCTAATAAACCAAGTGGTTTTTCAGAACTAAAAGCGCGATTAATTTTTGTTCTCGGTGCTTTATTTGTTTATAGAATTGGCTCGCATATACCTGTACCTGGTATTGATCCAAAAGCTCTGGCAGTAATGTTTGAGCAACAAAGTGGCTCCATTTTAGACATGTTCAACATGTTTTCTGGTGGTGCTCTTATGCGTTTAAGCTTATTTGCTCTTGGTATTATGCCCTATATTTCTGCATCGATTATAATGCAATTAATGACGGTTGTTATTCCAACAATGGAGCAACTAAAGAAAGAAGGTGAGTCTGGACGTCGTAAGATTTCTCAGTTTACTCGTTATGCCACTGTTGTTCTTGCTACATTCCAAGCGATTGGTATATCTCTAGCATTACAGAATCAAACTGCTGGTGGTCTTTCTGTTGTTTTAAATCCAGGAATTGGCTTCATCTTTATTACCGCTATTACCTTGGTTACTGGTACTGTTTTTCTAATGTGGTTAGGTGAGCAGGTAACAGAAAGAGGTATTGGTAATGGTATTTCTATGATTATATTTGCTGGTATAGTTTCTGGTTTGCCAAAAGCAATCGGTGGTACCCTCGAATTAGCTAGAACTGGTGAAATGAATGGCGCATTTATCATACTTCTTTTTCTTCTCTCTATATCTGTAACAGCTTTGGTTGTTTTTGTAGAAAGAGGGCAAAGGAGAATTTTGATTAATTATCCTAAAAGACAACAAGGTAAGAAATTGTACGGTGGTCAAAGTAGTTTCTTGCCATTAAAGTTAAATATGGCTGGAGTTATTCCACCCATATTTGCTTCTAGTATCATTTTATTTCCCGCGACTATTGCTGGTTGGTTTGGAAATGGAGAAGGTCTGTCTTGGTTACAAGATATTGCAACTATGTTGTCTCCTGGCCAGCCAATTTATGTATTGTTTTACGCAACCGCTATTATTTTCTTTTGTTTTTTTTATACCGCTCTGGTTTTTAATTCAAAAGAGACTGCTGAAAATTTAAAAAAATCTGGTGCTTTTCTGCCAGGAATTAGACCTGGTATTCAAACTGCAGCTTATATTGATAAAGTTATGACGCGTTTAACGTTAATTGGCGCTTTCTATATTACATTAGTTTGTTTGTTGCCAGAGTTTCTAATAGTATATTGGAATGTTCCTTTTTACTTTGGAGGAACTTCGCTGTTAATTATTGTTGTTGTGGTTATGGATTTTATTTCTCAAATGCAAACTCATGTCATGTCTCAACAGTATGACGGTTTAATGAAGAAATCAAATTTAAAGAAATAATTAACACACAAGAACATTTAGGAGTTATCTATGAAAGTTCGTGCTTCAGTAAAAACAATTTGTAGAAATTGTAAAATTGTAAAAAGAAATGGCGTTGTTAGGGTTATTTGTGTCGACGGAAGGCATAAACAAAGACAAGGCTAATTTATGTTGCGCCTTATTTTTTGTAATGTTATAATTTGGCGCTTAACTTTAGAGTATTGCTCAGGGGAGTTTCTAGATGGCACGTATTGCCGGGATAAATATACCAGATCATAAACACGCAGTAATAGCTTTAACTGCAATTTATGGTGTTGGTCGTCAAACAGCAAGTGAGATTTGCGTTAAGGTTGGTATTGTACCTTCCGTTAAAATTAAAGAACTAACTGAAGAGCAATTAGAAGCTATTCGTACAGTTGTTTCGAAGATGACAGTGGAAGGTGATCTGCGTCGAGAAGTTTCTATGAATATCAAGCGTTTGATGGATCTAGGTTGCTATCGCGGAATAAGGCATCGCAGAGGTTTACCGTTAAGAGGTCAGAGAACGCGTACAAATGCTCGCACTCGTAAAGGTCCTCGTAAACCTATTAGAAAATAAGATACCCTTTAGAGGTTGAAGTAATGGCTAGTCAAAATCGTTCAAGAAAACGTATAAAAAAAGAAGTTGCTGACGGAATTGTTCATGTTCATGCATCTTTTAATAATACAATAATAACAATAACTGATAGAAAAGGTAATGCTCTTTCATGGGCTACTTCTGGTGGTTCCGGCTTTCGTGGCTCTAGAAAAAGTACTCCTTTTGCTGCGCAGGTTGCTGCTGAGAAAGCAGGTATTGTTGCTCAAGAGTTTGGTATGAAAAATCTTGATGTTATGATCAAAGGTCCTGGCCCTGGACGTGAGTCTGCAGTTAGATCTTTGAATAACCTTGGTTTTAAAATTAATAATATTGTTGATGTGACGCCCATTCCTCATAATGGTTGCCGTCCGCCTAAGAAACGCCGCGTATAAAGAATCTGGAGTAGTAACATGGCAAGATATCTTGGACCTACCTGTAAATTAAGTCGAAGAGAAGGGACTGATCTGTTTTTAAAAAGCAGAGGCAAATCCCTAGAAAATAAATGTAAATTAGATCAGAGACCTGGTCAGCATGGAACCAAGCGTACTCGTAGTTCTGATTATGCTCTTCAGTTACGTGCTAAGCAGCGTCTTCGTAGAATTTATGGTATTTTAGAAAAGCAATTCCGAAATTATTATAAATCTGCTGATATGAAAAAAGGTGCGACAGGTGAAAACCTTTTGAACTTATTAGAATGTCGTCTTGATAATGTTGTCTACCGCATGGGTTTCGCTTGTACTAGAGCTGAAGCACGGCAGTTAGTGTCTCACAAGGCTATCCAAATAAATGGTTCCTTAATCAATGTGCCTTCTTATCAAGTTGCACCTGGTGATGTGTTGACCATTAGAGAAAAATCTAAAAAACAACAAAGAATAGTTGATGCTCTATCAGTAACTGAACAATATGGTTTCCCATCATGGGTTGAGGTTAATTCTAAAGACATGAGTGGCGTTTTTAGTTCTTTACCAGATCGTGTTGATTTAGGTAGTGATATAAATGAACAGTTGGTTGTAGAGCTTTACTCTAAATAATTGTGGTACTGAGGGATACAAATGCAGAATCCTATTTCTGGTTTATTAAAGCCAAGATTAGTTGAGGTAGTTAGTAAAACGCCTAATCACTCCAGGATTGTTATTGAGCCACTTGAACGTGGTTTCGGTCACTCACTTGGAAATGCGTTAAGAAGAGTTCTTCTTTCCACCATACCAGGTTGCGCAGTTACAGATGTTGAGATTGAAGGTGTACTCCACGAATATACCACTATAGAGGGTGTTCAAGAAGATGTCATTGATATCCTTCTTAATCTAAAGAAATTAGCTGTCGTTCTTCATTCTAAAGATGAAGTTGAGCTTAAATTAACTAAGAACGGTGCAGGTTGTGTAACAGCAGCTGATATTACTCTTCCACATGATGTTGAAATTATAAATCCCGAATTAGTGATTGCTAATTTGACTGATTCTGGTAGTCTCAATATGAAAATTAGAGTACGTAGAGGTCGAGGTTATGAACCAGTTAGTGTTCGTAAGCTAAATGCGGAGCATGCTTTCGTTGTTGGAGCACTTCAACTAGACTCTTCTTATAGTCCTATTGTTAAAGTTGCTTATCAGGTTGAAAGTACTCGTGTTGAGCAAAGAACTAATTTAGACAGGCTTGTTATCGAACTTGAGACAAATGGAACTGTAGACCCAGAAGCGACTATTAAAATGGCGGCTACAATTTTACATGATCAACTTTCAGTTTTTGTTGATTTTGAAAAAGTTAACGATTTAGTGCTTCCAGATGAAATTGTGGATGAAGATCCTATTGATCCAGTACTGCTCCGACCAGTTGATGATTTGGAGTTAACGGTACGATCTGCAAACTGTTTGAAAGCTGAAAATATTTTTTATATTGGTGATTTAATACAGCGCACTGAAGTTGAGTTATTGAAAACTCCTAATTTAGGAAAGAAATCTTTAACTGAAATCAAAGATATTTTGGCGTTAAAAGGATTATCACTTGGCATGAGGCTTGAAAATTGGCCGCCAGATAACCTTGCAGATCACTCACATGCAATATCAACACATTAACATTAGGTCTTCTTATAATGAGACATCGTAAATCTGGTAGAAAATTTAACATAAATAGCAGTCATAGAAAGGCTTTATTTAGTAATATGGCAAACTCTTTGTTTAAGCATGAGCTTATTAAAACAACTTTGCCTAAAGCAAAAGAATTAAGAATGTTTGCTGAGCCTTTGATAACTTTATCTAAAGAAGATAATGTTGCTAAAAGAAGACTTGCATTTGCAAGATTAAGAGACCGTGATATGGTTACTAAACTATTCAATGAGTTAGGCCCGCGTTACAAAAACAGAGCTGGTGGTTATCTTCGTATTATGAAGTGTGGCTTTAGATCTGGTGATGATGCTCCTATGGCTTATGTAGAATTAGTTGATAGACCTGAATAATATATAAAGCATAAAAAAAGCCGGTATTAACCGGCTTTTTTTATGCTTAAATTACAGGTTCAATATATAAAGTTATTCTTAGTAATTATTTTATAGTAGTTGTTTGTTGTACATTGAAAACACAGATAAAAGCTAAATATTATTATGTCGGAATTACTCTTTATTCCATTGTTGCCTAAAAGCTCAAATAATATATATTCGAGTATTTAGGCTAGTCAATTCATTGAAACATTAATCCTACTGTTTGGCTTGTGCTATTTTTCTAGTAGAGATGTTTTATCTTGTTTACCATTCCATTCATCTGCTTCTGGCAGGGGTGTCTTAACTTCAGTGATAATTGGCCATATCTTTGAAAGCTCTGCATTTAATTCAATAAATATTTCTTGTCCCTCTGGAAGTTCATCTTCTGCATATATCGCATTTGCAGGGCATTCCGGCTCGCACAAAGTACAATCAATACATTCATCTGGATCAATGACTAAGAAATTTGGTCCTTCATGGAAGCAGTCGACAGGGCAAACATCTACACAGTCGGTAAATTTACATTTAATACAGTTTTCAGTGACTACAAAAGTCATAATTTATTACCAAGATAAGTTTTAAGGAGATTAATATATATATCAACTTACTATATTAGCAGAAAGCAATAACCGATAGAACATTAGGTTTGTATTTATTTCCCCGTTCTTTTCTAAATTTTCTTTGTACATAAATCGTAAATTGTTTATAGGTGGATTGTTCTTGTTATGCTGTATGGGATGAATTCAATGGCCCCATTAGTAAATTTCCTGTTTAGTAGCAATATCACAACAATTGTTGTTTATTTGTCTATGAAATATAGAGCATATTGCCTTTGTTTTCAATTGAATTTTAATTGTTTTTCCATAATGTGAAAGGGTTTACTGCTAGATTATTGTTATAGTAACGCTTTTCATTAGTCACTTCACTTCCTAACCACTCAGGTTTTGTAAAGACTTCGTCAACAGATGTTAGTTCTATTTCAGCAATAATAAGTCCTTCATTAGCCCCGTGAAATTCATCAATCTCCCACGTATTTTTGTCGTGAACAACAATATATCTTGTTTTATCTATGAATGGTTTTCCACAGAGGTTAATCATTAATTCA
Source organism: Crenothrix polyspora (assembly GCA_945877505.1). Taxonomy (GTDB): domain Bacteria; phylum Pseudomonadota; class Gammaproteobacteria; order Methylococcales; family Methylomonadaceae; genus Methylobacter_C; species Methylobacter_C polyspora_A. Next base: position 15,676 of record CAMDWT010000026.1, on the reverse strand, counting down.
CGCGCGTCCTCAAGGGGGATAGTGTATTCATATTCGTGCCTCTGGGTGCCTATAGTGGCACTTTTAATGTTTAACCAGGCTTGATCATCGCTTATTCGGATTCTTATCGAACTTGTCGGTGCTGAAGTTAAGTATCCTTGCTTATATTCGAATTGTTTACTGACGTTTTGTCGCCATTTTTCATTGCTAAGTAAGAATTTATGTTCAATTTCAATGGCCATTAGCATTCCTTGCAATTATTTTTACCATCACAGAATGGCGGAGATTGTGTTTTATAGCATCCACATAATAATACTGTTTTGGATTCATCCGCTATAAATTTTACTGATTTCTTAGTTGATTTTTCTCTATGTGAATGATCGCACAACGGCATGGTTTCACTGTGACCACAACTGCACCATGAATATTTTTGTCCTGATTCAACAGTTAATGAAAATGCTTTGTTTATATTTGTGGCCATATTTAGCTTTTAATTAGTTTATTTAAATTTAATTATAATAGATGTTCTGCATAGATCCATAATGATGTGTTGTAAGCTTCATTTTACATTACCTAGGTCATTGTTTTTCTAAACGCGTACTTTATTTAATTCCCTAGCAATGCTAAAGTGATCAATAATTAAATAGCTGATTTTTTAACGCATTAGTATTTAATCATTTTTTTTTAAAACTTTTTTAGGGCACACAAATGGCTTTTGAATTACCAGCTTTACCTTACGCTAAAAATCGATTAGTACCTTATATTTCTGAAGAAACATTAGACTTTCATTATAGTAAACATCACCAAACCTATGTAACTAACCTTAATAATCTTATTCCTGGTACTGAGTTTGAGTCTTTATCACTAGAAGAAATTATTGCTAAGTCATCAGGACCTATTTTTAACAATGCGGCTCAAGTGTGGAATCATACTTTTTATTGGAATAGTTTAATTCCTAATGGTGGTGGTGAACCCGCAGGCGTGTTAGCAGATGCAATTATTGCTACATTTGGCTCATTTGAAAAATTTAAAGAAGATTTTACTAAATGTGCTGTTACTACTTTTGGCTCTGGTTGGGCTTGGTTAGTTAAAAATGCTGATGGTACATTGGCTTTAGTAAGTACGAGTAATGCAGGTTGTCCTTTAACAACAGGCCAAACACCTTTACTTACTTGTGATGTTTGGGAGCATGCTTATTATATTGATTTCCGTAATGCTAGGCCTGCTTATCTTGAAGCTTTTTGGGCGCTAGTTAATTGGGATTTCGCTACGGCAAATTTCACAGCATAATATATTTAAACCTTCTGTTTCTCAAGATTCAGAAGGTTTTTTAGCTTTTATCTAGTTCGTTCCTGCGTTGATTAATATACATTGGTTTACATATTAATCACTTTTCTTTGTCTCTTTACTTAAGTCGTGGAATGTTATTTAAAAACTTATTGTTTCTTGTCCTGTTTCTTCCGCAACTTGTTTGTGCTAATGCCACTATACCTGACGAAATTTTACCCCCGAGTGAAAACATTGCTTTTCTAACATTACATGCTAAAGGTGATCAGATTTATCAATGTTCATTATCGACTGGTGTTTTTATGTGGCAATTAAAGGCTCCTGATGCACGCTTATATGATGATGTAGGTCATATTGTTGGCTCTCATTATGCGGGTCCAATATGGGAGTATAAGGAAGGTGCTCGTGTTGTTGGCAAAGTAGTAGAGAAAGTTAATTTAGCACCAGATACGGCTATTTCATGGTTACTCGTTCAGATTGTTTCCCATAAAGGTGCTGGTTTATTAACGGATGTTAGCTTTATTAATCGCATTAATACGACGGGCGGTTTATCACCATTAACTGGATGCAACTCAAATCATTTGGGTCTTGAGAAACGATCTCCCTATACGGCGGATTATATTTTTTACGCCAAGCCTTAAGTCTGATTTATGTGTAATGTTTGTATGTTATCAATATGATTCTTTTGCCTAAAGTTTTTTAACTGATTCACTTTTTTGGTGTAAGAATTTTATTACTATAAAGTTCTTCATTAATTATTTTCTTTAAAAAAGGCAATGTTAGCTTCTTTTTTGCTGCTAAAGAAGCATGATCAAGCTTCTTTAGTAAGCTCCATAATGAACTTAAGTCTCTATCATAATGCGTGAGTAGAAATTGACCCATTTGTGATGATATTTCAAAGCCCATTTGATCGGCTTTAAATATTAAGGCTGTTATTCTATCCATGTCATTTAAGGGCTGTAATTTCAACGTTAGCCCCCAATTTAGGCGTGTCTTAAGGTCGGGTAGCTTAATGTCAATTTGATTGGGCGTGCAAGATGCTGAGAGTATGAGCATATTCCCTTGATCTCGTTGTAAATTATAAAAATTAAAAAATGCATGTTCCCAGTCTTTATTCCCCGCTATGTGTTCGATATTGTCGAAACATACTAGATCAAATGATTCTAAACCTATCAGTAGTTCAGGGTCTGGCAAATTTAACGGTGATAAAGAAAAATAAAACGAGTCGAGTTTTTGGCATTTTGCTCGATGGCAACATGCTTGGAGTAAATGACTCTTGCCTAGTCCTGAATCCCCCCAGATAAAAACTTGTCGCTCGCCAATTATATCTATGCTTTGTTTTAAGTGATCAACGAGTTCAGTATTATTGGCAGGGAAAAAGCTGTCAAAGGTTTGTGTTGCATTAAACTCAAATTGTAATGCAAGTTGTTCAGGTTGTTTCATTCATGACTGCCATTGAAGCGAACATAGAGTGTTGTGCCAAAAAACAACATTAAGCTCAAAGTGAGTTCCAAGGCCGGATATAGAACATCAGTTGTAACGGCGTAAGTTTCTATTGCTCCATGTAAGAAATAAATCATACTGACATAAGCCATCCATGCACAACTTCTTAGATTTCTATTTAAAAATCCCCGCATAGGAAGTAATAAAGGTGTCACCGTAACTACTAATTTAAGTGCAATCGGTAAGTCACTTGTTGATTTTAAAATGGTATTCCACAGCATTAATAATATAAAAAGACCAAAGAATCCGATTAAGGCCATCACGTAAAAGTAGATTGGTTTTATTTTCATAAATTATCGTAAATTCTTTTTTAATTGCATCGCTGTCTTAGCTAAACGCGCCCCAATAGCGGTACATAGTTTTTTTTCATGCGCAGTTAATCCTGTTAGTTCAGTTGCTAAATGACTTGCTCCGTAGGGCGTGCCACCTGATGACGTTTCACGAAGTGCGTTTTCTGTGTAGGGTAAGCCTAATAGAAGCATGCCGTGATGCATGAGCGGGAGCATCATCGATAGTAGAGTGCTTTCTTGTCCGCCGTGCATACTCCCTGTGGAGGTAAAAACGCAAGCGGGTTTGTCATTTAAAGCACCAGAAAACCAGATTTCAGTCGTGCTATCAATAAAATATTTCAGTGGCGCAGCCATGTTCCCAAAATGTGTTGGACTACCTAGAGCAAGCCCATCACAATTTTTTAGATCCTCTAATGTCGCGTAAATAGCGCCTTTTGAAGGGATGCTTTCAGACGTTTTTTCACAGAGAGTTGATATATCAGGCACTGTTCTTAGTATAGCCTCTGCGCCCTCGATGGTTTCTATACCTCTAGCAATGTGATTGGCCATTTCAGTCGTCGCGCCGTTGCGTGAATAATATAGAACCAGGATTTTTATCATAAGTGTGTCTGTTAGATTATAAAATAGTGAGTGCTAATTCTGGTGGGCGTCCAATGACGGCCTTTCCGTTAGCCATAACAATGGGGCGTTCAATTAGTAAGGGGTGTTTTATCATGGTTTTAATTAACGTTTCTGAATCTAGCGTTAGGTCATCCAAATTATTATCTTTATACGCCGATTCTTTTTTACGCATTAAATCTCGAGGCACCATGCCTAGTTTTTGTATAATAGCGCTTAGTTCTTCAAAGCTTGGCGGTGTTTTTAGATACTCAATGATCTCGACCTTAGCCCCATGCTCTTGAAGTAAGTGCACAGTTTGACGCGACTTACTGCAGCGCGGGTTGTGATAACAAGTTACATGCATGATTTATACACCTATAGGGTATAAGCCCTTAATAAAAATAGAAAACTATTATAGTTAAATTTTTCGCTTGAAGGCCACTTTGTTTTCTCTGTGTCCTTCACGTTTTTATGCAATTCAGCTAATCAGCCTTAAAGGTAATGTAGTGAAAATAACGAAAGAGCAAATGATTGATCGAATTAAGCAATATTGGTTGTTAGCTCGTTTTAATCGACCTATTGGCATTTTCATTTTATTGTGGCCAGCTTTATGGGCACTTTGGGTGGCTAGTGATGGGCATCCTGATCGCCACGTTTTAACGGTTATTTGTTTGGGCGTAATATTGATGCGGGCCGCGGGTTGTGTGATCAATGATTATGCCGATAGAGATTTTGATCCTCATGTGGCTCGAACTAAACTTCGCCCTATTGCTGCGGGAAAAGTCTCGCCTAAAGAAGCGCTACTTCTTTTTGTGGTGTTATGTTTGTGTGCTTTTGCTTTAGTTTTAACGCTTAATGTTTTTACCATTTTATTGTCGTTCATCGCTGCATTTTTAGCGGCTAGCTACCCCTTTATGAAGCGTTATACCCAGTTGCCTCAAGCCTATTTAGGTATTGCCTTTGGTTGGGCGGTACCTATGTCCTTCTCGGCACAAACCAATAGTATCCCCGTGGTAGCTTGGGTGCTGTTTTTAGCGGTTGTGTTATGGGCATTAGTTTATGACACGATGTACGCTATGGTTGATAAAGAGGATGATTTGAAAATAGGTGTTAAATCTACGGCCATTCTTTTTGGTGCTTATGATCGTCTGATTATGGCTCTTTTACAGCTCATTATTTTAGGGCTTCTTGTAGCTGTTGGTGAAATTAAACAATTAGGTTGGTTTTACTATAGTGGCGTTATAGTCGCTGGTGGCTTATCTATTTATCAACAAAAATTAATTTTTCATCGGGATAAATCACTCTGTTTTAAAGCCTTTTTGAATAATAATTGGTTTGGCCTGGCTATTTTTTTAGGACTGCTCATGGATTTTTTGTTCCGTTAAGCTATAAACTTAAGTGGCTATGTGTTCATCAGTTACAATGAGGCATCTCTAATTAATGGGTAGCAATAGATGTTTCGATTAAGTCAATACATGCGTGAACTTATAGCGCCAACCCCCCTTAAGTTGGCACGAAAGCCCCAAGCGCCTGTGGTAATTTGGAATTTAATTCGTCGTTGTAATCTCACCTGCAAGCATTGTTATACAACTTCTGCTGATATCGATTTCCCTGGTGAATTGACTACCCCAGAAATTTATACTGTCATGGATGATTTAAAGCATTTTAAAGTGCCGGTGCTGATTTTATCGGGTGGGGAACCGTTACTACACCCCGATATCTTTCCTATTTCTCGTCGTGCTAAAGATATGGGGTTCTATGTGGCCCTATCCAGTAATGGTACTAAAATTTCAGTTGATAATATCGATGAAATTGCTAGCATTAACTATCAATATATTGGCGTAAGTCTGGATGGTATTAAGGGTACCCATGATCAATTTCGACGTGTAAAAGGTTCATTTGATGAGGCGTTACGGGGTGTTCATTTATGTTTGGATAAAGGCATAAAGGTCGGTATTCGTTTCACCTTGACGCAGGATAATGCCCATGATTTTCCGGCCCTATTACAGTTGATGGATGATAATGATATTGATAAGTTTTATTTATCACACTTGAATTATGGTGGTCGGGGCAATAAAAATCGTAAGGATGATGCTCATTTTGAAATGACACGCGTTGCTATGGATTTACTCTTTGAAACTTGTTATGAGTGGCTTAAAGCAGGGAAGGAGCGTGAATTTGTCACCGGTAATAATGACGCAGATGCTGTATATTTTTTGCATTGGGTTGAAAGATTTTTTCCAAGCAAAACGGAACATATCAAAGCTAAGTTGGAACAATGGGGCGGGAATGCTTCTGGTGTAAATGTGGCTAATATTGATAATTTGGGTAATGTGCATCCCGATACTTTTTGGTGGCATTATGATTTGGGGAATGTTAAGGACCGCCCTTTTTCTGAAATTTGGATGGATACTTCTGATCCTTTAATGGCCGGACTAAAGCAAATTCCACGGCCGCTTGAGGGGCGATGTGGTTGGTGTCATTATCAAGCTATATGTAATGGTAATACACGTGTCCGAGCTGCACAAACCACATCAAACTACTGGGCAGAAGACCCAGGCTGTTATCTGACAGAACTTGAAATAACCGAACGATCTACATTTTTATAATCTTTTCAAGATTGATTCATAGGTGATTAAATCCAAAACATTGACCGTCGATAGTTTCATTTTCTGTAAAGCCTCTATTTATAGTTAATGTGTATCGATTAGTGCGTTTGTTATTCTTCTTGAAGCATTACCTCTAGCGCATCTTATGGCCCACTTTAGGGTTATTAAATTGTTGTTTGCATTTATGATTTTAATCAAATAGACTGACTTTTGATATAACTTAGGGTAGTTGCATAAATGCTTATAGCGAAAGAAGGCTTTAGTAAAGTTAACCATGGAGGTTTGGGTAGTTTGCTTAACAGTATACAGACGCTTTTTGTCGGTATGTTGAGGATATGGTCAATACCCATTGTTTTGATGCTGAGTGTAGCCTCTGGATTTACTACTTACTACGGCTTGTCATATTTTATTCTCCCTTGGATCGCTCTGATTATTACGGTTGCTATCCAGTCAATTATTGTTATTTGTTCGCTGGAAGTTGCGGGAATTCATTGGAAGGCTAATCGACTTCGATATTTAAGTGTGGTGTTATCTTTATTGGTGGCTATTAGTGCATCGATTACTTTTTCGTATTTTAAGTTTTATGAAGTGTCGCAAAGTGAATCCATTCGCATTAATCGAATTAATTCCATACGCAAGGATGTAGATACTTATCTCGCGGCTATTTTGTTAGCGAAGGGTGATATCTTAAAGTCCCAAAATGCCGATTTAGATAAGGCTACAGCGGATGTATCACAAGCTTATTTTGGTACGCATGCACAAGTTCCTCCTGCCTATAAAAATATTGTGGGTGAGGGGCCTTTTTGGAAGCATTATAATCAGCGTTATCAGGTGAAAAAAACTCAATTTGATCAATTAGATAAAGAATTTCATCTGCTTGACGAGCATATCCGAACCTTACAAACCAGTCTCAATCACTTGACAGTTGATACTGAAAAAAACTTTCAGATGGCCATGACAGGATTACAGGAAGTGCAACTTACCTTTAATCAACTCGCTACCAATGTGGGTCATACGATTCCTCAAGCGCCAATTTTAATGACGTATACCCAGTTTGTGCAAGGTGTGACACCCTCCTTTGCAATGTGGAGTGATTTTTCTTTATTTGCGTTTGCTTGCGCGGCCATGGTCGATTTTTTTACTTTTTTATTGTCTTATCGATTAGAAACAACAGCGCCTGGGCCACTTTCTGAACAGGAGCAGGAGTTGGCTTTTGAATGTCTCAGGCAGTTTTCTGAGTTTAGAATCAATGATAATGATGAATTAGAGATGATCATCGAAAAATCAGATTTTGAGCGTGCTAGGCGATATTCTGATTGGTCGCGGATGTTTGCGGTGGGTTTTTTATTAAGTCGAGGATTTTTACGAAAAATAGATGAAAGGTCAGTAGAATTCGCACCTAATCTTTATCCTATAGTGGCTAAGCGTATGGCTGAACAACTTAGATCCATTAAAGCGCAGTCTGTATCGTCGGGTAACGGCGATTCTAAACAGGTGCCCCATGAGTAACCCTCTTTCACCGCTGGATGCTTGGTTAACAGGTGCTAACAATGATTATGGCTCCAGTACAACGTTATGGGATCCTGGTTTTGAAGCGGAACGGCGAGTGGTTATTTCAAAATTGGGTCCTTATCATAATTTATTTGAACGTCCTGAGGGCTTTATTCCCCGCTTTTTTCATCGTGTTTATTCATTGCCGATACATGAATGGAATTTGACTACCACAACTCGGCTTTATGGCGGTTTTTGTACATTAACCACGCAATTACAGATTCATTTTCAACCAACGATTAAATACATTGAAAGAAATTTAGATGCCTTGCCTGAAGTTAATGCTCAGATAAAAATCAGTTATGAAAGAGTCATTAAAGATGTCATTAATGCTGAATTAACGCATCTTAAAGACGGCGCTTGGATACAAACAGGCCTTACGGACATGGAAAGGCAAATTGAAGGTATCATTAACGAAACGTTATTATTAAAGCATTTGCAATGCAGAACACTTTGTGAGTTGACAGCTTTTTTTTCAGAATTGACGGATGATGAAAAGCTCGATGGTCGATTTACACAGGAATCGGTTTACTTAAATGTGATGCAACGAAATTTTGAATTTCGGGAGAAACAAGCGCAGGAATTATTTAGACAAGAAGATGAGCTTGAGTTGTTGCGACTCAATCATAAGCAAAAACAACTTGAGAGCATTAATCAGGAAGATTTGCTTAAGCGAGAAAAACAATTGTTAGAAGCTCGATCAATCAAGCGACAATTGGAAGAGCAAGAGGCACAGCGCCTTGAGCAGTATAAAATAGAAATGCGTTTGCAGCTTGAAAAAGCTAATCATGACCGACAGTTAAAAGAAATTGAGTTGGCGGCTGAAATTCAATACCAAAAAGACCGTCAAGTTCTTGAGCAGCAACTTGAGTTACAAAGACAGGCTCAGCAATATGAGCATGCGTGTTTGGTTAAAGAGCTGCAAAGAAAAGCTGAAAGTAATGATTATGATCAGCAGCAGATTCAGTACATGAAAGAACTGGACCAGAAGCTGCGACTAAAACAACTTGATTTAGATGCTGAACTTAAAGAGCAAGAAATTAATCAGCGTGAGCGGCAAAAAATACAAGAAAAATTAGAAGCAATTAAGATAGAACATGAAAATCGCCTATATAAAATGCATTTGGATGCGGAAGTTAAAGAGTTAGAGTTGCGAGCCGAAGCTACAAAAAGTAAAGATGAGCATCTGCGACGGGAAATTGAATGGCTGGTGCTTGATAGACAAAGGGCTGAATTAACCCGTTCCATAAGAGAGGCTAGTCAGGGTGATGAAACTAAGCGTAAGTAGTTTTAGTTTGCTAATTATGAAGCTATAACTAATAAACCATTGTGTTTAGGCGTGTATTTTTATAGTGTACTATTTCCGGTGATTCAATAATGCCCTCACAAATCAGATAAGTCGTCGCCACTAATCCCTTAATAATTAAAGCCCTTGAATAAAATGATTAATGAAATAATGAGTATTTCTAAAAGAGAAGTTGAGTTGGCTGAGTATTTAGATAGGCAGCCCTACCTGACCGAATTAGATGGTATTAGCCTAGAAATTGCTAAGAATGTATTTCCTTCTGATTTTGGCATAACCAGTTCATTTTTTGGTCATTTTATATTGCAACAAACACCAGTCAACCGTGCCTTGGATATGGGTTGTGGTAGTGGTTATTTTGCCTTATTACTTAAAAAAATAGGGTGCCATAGTGTGTTAGGGGTCGATTTCAATAAAGACGCTTTTAACTGCGCGAGTAGCAATGCTTTGCGTAATCCCGATTTGGCAACAGTGGAATTTATCCATAGTGATTTATTTGTTAATGTGTCGAGTCAGCAATTTGATTTAATTGTCTTTAATTTTAATTATTATCCTTCAAGCGGTGTATTTGGGCTTAATCCGGATGGTGGGCAGGAAATACTTAAGCGCTTTTTCTCGCAGGTTAGTACTTATATTACTGATCAAACCAGAATTTATATTCCTTATTCATTGTTCGTTGGTGAGGAACATGATCCCAAGAATATCTGCTCCGATTTTGGCTTTATTGCCACAATAGTTGAGACGACAAGTAATCGAAGTGGTGAGCATGTTATTTATGAAGTGATGAGAGCGCAGCAAAGATAATAGTCCTTGAATCGCTTTGTTCGTGGTGGTTTTGGGTTTGTCTTGATTGTAGGCTTTGCCCTTGAGTTTAGAGATAACAGGGATGTTCATTTGATTGGTTTTGATACTGTCTAGCAAGCGAAGTGCAGTTATTCAAATCAACTAGGCATACTTATTATGCTTATGATCATGCTCGTTTTTTGGGCAAAAAAATGCGCCCGTAGGCGCATTTTTGTTACCTTTGAGAAGGGTTTTAATTAGAAAGTGATTGTCATGTCAGTAGACATCAATATTTGACTAGATTGATTGCCATTGCCGAAAGGCCTATAAGCGCCTCCAGTAGTTGGATCAGTTCCATCTACCCAATCGTAGCGTACGTTCGGACGAATATTTAACCATTTTTTAGGTTTGTAATTCATACCGACAGTGAAGGCGTACCAGCTTGATGCAACACAGCTAGCTGCAGTGCTACCAGCCGCTGCGTAATTAGATGTGTTATTGTAGTCAGATGCGGCAGCTGAAACGCGACCTGGCGAGCATACACGAAAGCCGTTTTGATCACGGAACCATTCGCCTCGAATACCGACTGATAGATTGTCTTTAATGTCATAGTAAGTGTGAGTGTTAATGCCGTACCATTGCGCATCTACTGAATTAGCTTGACCATTAGCATAAATATTATTGGCAAAACCATGATCATGTTGTACGATCAAGTGAGTTTTTTCAGTCACATTATGCTTTAGCACGACGCTATATAGTGCCCATGGGCTGCTGTTTTGCTCTGAAGTGCCGGCGTAAGTTCCAGATACGTTAGCCGACGTGCCTTTGTCATCACTGGTCCAAGTGGTACCAAATAAGCCGCCCCAGTTACCTAAGCCTTGGTTAAAGCCACCATCCCAGCCACCTGTTGAACTGGCCGTGGTAACACCACCCATAGCAGACCAGTTTTTATCAACTGCGTAGTTACCCATCACCCCAGTATGAGTGAACGGTTCGCCATATTGCATAGTGTAAGCATGGCTGTAGAAAAAGTTATCAGGTGCGGTAACGACTTCGTAGCCGATAGGTGTATAAAAGTGACCTGCTTTAACATTTAAACCATTACCAATGGGAACATAGGCTTCAGCATAAGCTTGTGGCAATGCGATGCCATATGTAGGGTCCGTAAGCAGGTTTAAATCCCACGCATTTCGGTTTGAGTGAGTTTGTCCGGTATTAACATCATAAGCACCTACTCCGTAGGCTTGAGTGAAAATCGCGTCTGTACCATACATAACGTCGAAACGACCACCAAAATCCCATTTTTTGCCCTCTGTCGCTACGGCGCGTGCAACATACATGTTTAATTGATTTAATTGAGGTACATTGGAGCGATCACTAAAAGTGACCGGTCCGTTATAACCATTGGCTGGATTATGCGTATTATAAGTAATGCCACCATTAGCCCAGCCACCCACTAAAATACCGTAATCTTTTAAAAATTTGGTATCGTTAACATCATAGTTGGTTAAGTCTTTGATTACGCCTGCTGCAGGTTCTTTATACTGTTCTTCTTTTGCATTAACATCGACATCGGTCATTTCTGGTGTCGCTTCTTGTAGAGCAAAAGCGGGAGTTGCTACCATTGTCAGTGATAAAAAACCGCTTGCCGTTGCCATAATCAGCGGTTTATTGAGTTTGGGTATATTTTTCATTTTAGTTCCTCTCGATTAAGGCTTTGGTAAGATCGTAGTGTTGTTATAGAGCAACACTATTAATTAACATACAACACAAAAATAAATAAGCACATACCGTGCCATATTTTTTTCCCCTTTAAAATAAGGGGCTTTAGGATTTATAAACAAAAATATACTTATTTTTTGCACAGTAATAGTGCGTTAGGTTTTTTTTGAATTAAAAAAGTGCGTATAAGCTCATTTCGTCATGCATTAACAAAAATTGAGTGGGCCTGTTAATTGAGTTTTCTGCTAGAGATATGGGCTCTATTGGGGTAAAGAGGCAGGCTTTAAGCGCCTTAGCTATATTAATAGTTATGCACCAAAACAGAATCAATGATAAATGCTGGTTTTTTTAGTGGCTAAATGATCAAAAAAAATGGTATCTTTATATCGTTTGGCATAAAACACTGATCACATGATAACTAACACTGAGGAGACCTTTTAATGTCTGCAAAAAAAGTACTTAAAATGATTGAAGAAAACGACGTAAAATTTGTCGATTTTCGTTTTTGTGATACCCGTGGTAAAGAACAGCACGTTACATTCCCTGCTCATTCTATAGATGAAGATACCTTTGAAGAAGGTAACATGTTCGATGGCTCTTCAGTTGCAGGCTGGAAGCATATTAATGAATCAGACATGATTTTAATGCCTGATCCATCAACTGCCGTTATGGATCCTTTCTTTGATGACAACACGCTTATCTTGCGTTGTGACATCATTGAGCCAAAAAATATGCAAGGTTATGAGCGTGATCCACGTTCATTAGCTAAGCGTGCAGAAAAATATTTGCAATCAACTGGCATAGCTGACACAGCATTCTTTGGTCCTGAAAATGAATTTTTCATCTTTGATGACGTTCGTTGGGGCACTGACATGAGTGGTTCATTTTATAAAGTAGATTCTGAAGAAGCGGGCTGGAACTCAGAAAAAGTCTATCCAGATGGCAACACAGGCCATCGTCCAGGTGTTAAAGGTGGTTATTTCCCTGTGCCTCCAGTTGATTCATTGCAAGACATGCGTTCTGCAATGTGTTTGACATTGGAAGAAATGGGCATGGTAACTGAAGTGCACCATCATGAAGTTGCAACGGCTGGTCAATGTGAAATCGGTGTAAGATTTAACACATTAGTTAAAAAAGCTGACGAAGTATTAGAACTTAAATACGTAGTTGCCAACATTGCTCATGCTTATGGCAAAACAGCTACTTTTATGCCTAAACCTTTAGTAGGTGATAACGGCAGTGGTATGCACGTTCATCAATCACTTGCGAAGAATGGCGTTAACTTGTTTACAGGTGATTTGTACGGTGGCTTGTCAGAAATGGCATTGTATTATATTGGCGGTATTATCAAGCATGCGAAAGCGCTTAACGCGTTTACCAATGCATCAACCAATAGTTACAAACGTTTAGTTCCAGGTTTTGAAGCCCCCGTTATGTTAGCTTATTCAGCGCGTAACCGTTCAGCCTCTATTCGTATTCCTTTTGTTAACAATCCAAAAGGTCGTCGTATTGAAGTTCGCTTCCCTGATTCAACTGCAAACCCTTATTTGGCATTCTCTGCAATGTTGATGGCTGGTTTAGATGGTATTCAAAACAAAATCCATCCTGGCGATGCTATGGATAAAGATTTGTACGACTTACCAGCAGAAGAAGCAAACAACATTCCACAAGTTTGTCATTCATTTGATCAAGCAATACAAGCGCTTGATAGCGATCGTGAGTTTCTAAAACGTGGTGGTGTTTTCACTGATGACGTAATTGACGGTTATATCAAATTGAAAATGGAAGAAGTTACTCGTATTCGTATGAGCACTCATCCTGTTGAATATGATATGTATTACAGTCTGTAAAATCTAGGGCTGTTTCATACAGTCCCAGACTTACCCAAGACCCCGCAAGTTATCTGGCTTAGCGGGGTTTTTTATGCCCAGACGTTCCCACTCGAAACCATTCAAAACCAGTTATTTTGTCCCCTTTATTGTCCCGAGAGCCGAAATAGTCCAAAATAGATTCAAAAAATAGGGGGCTTATTATGTTAACAGATACAGAAATCAAGAAGTTAAAGGCGACTGGCAAAGAATACCAACGGGCAGATGGTAAAGGTTTGGTAATAGTGGTCAGAGCCAAGGGGACAAAGTTTTGGCGTTATGAATTTAGATTGGACGGCAAGAAAGAAAAGTATGGTTATGGAAACTATCCACAGATCGGGTTAAGTGATGCCAGAAAAATACACGAAGTAGCTAGGCAGCTTATTGAGCTTGGAAAACACCCCGCTTCATTGCTTGATAAGCCAAACGCCATTCAAATGATTATTGATGGCGGTAGTATTAAAGAGATCGAGAGCCAAGCCGCCACCATAAAAGAAAATGAATTGATGCTGGCCATGACGACATTTGGTGATGCTGCAGAAAAATATAAAGCTGAATGGGTTAATGTTAAATGGAAAGACCCAGAAAGGGGCTGGAGTCCGGTTAGGTTGCACCTGCTACCCAAGTTGGCAGACTTACCGCTTGAGCTAATAGATGTCGGCCTGATTAGAGAATTGATTTATGACATTAGAGAACATAAAGGCGTAGCAACCGCGCTGAGTAGTCACGCATGGGCAGAGCGTATTTTTAGCTTTGCTATAGAGCATGATTATTGCAAAAATAACCCTGCCGGATTAATTAAGGCCGCGCGTGTTGGCAATCGAAATAAAAGAACTCGATGGTTAACAAGTCCAGAGATAAAGCGCTACTTAACTGGAATCTATCAATCTAACGGATATCGAGGTTATAAGCTGGCTTTACATCTGCTTTTAATGTTGGCGTTAAGAAAGAATGAATTATGTGGCGCTTCATGGAATGAAATAGATTTTGATAAAGGCGAAATGCTGATACCTGCGGGGCGCATGAAAACAAAAAAAGATCATTTGGTTATGCTACCCACGCAAGCACTAGAAATGCTCAAAGAATTACAGCGGTTATGCGGTGGGAGTCCTTGGGTGTTGCCTATGTCTACAGACCCAAGCCGAGCTATGAATGGTAATAATATCAGTGCCACCCATGCTGCAGCTCTTACCTATGGCGATATTATTGACTATAACATTCACGACCACCGCCACACAGCATCGACGCTTTTGAGAGAACAAGGCCATTCACCCGAAGTGGTAGAAACTGCATTAAGTCACGCAATAGGTGGTATGGCTGGCACATATTCCCACGCACAATATAAAACACAGCGTTTAGAAATGTTGCAATCATGGGCTGATTTTCTTGATACCGTGATGACTGAAAGAACAGTAATACAAGCCACCTTTAGAAAAGCGATATAATCAATTAACCGGATAGCGCCTGCAGCGTGACAAGCTAGATTCATTACCTAGTTTCTGGTTATTCCTTTCGTAATGATTGCACCTTAATGGAGTGTTTATTGATGCCAAGCTTACAAGAAGAAGCTAGTGATTTTAGAGCGCAGCATGAAGCCCCGATTATTACTGAACAAGATGTAAATGATTTAGTTGCTAAAATTCCAAGTATTAATAAGTATGATTTTGTTGAGGCCTATCTTATAGACTATAGAAGATGCTCGGCTATTATAGATTGCGAGATCAGCAAACTTGCAGGCGGGGACGAGAAGGAGGTCATACGCATTGGATTAGCCATATTCGCTAGTAGGACTTTAAAGGACGCAGTTAATGGATTGGGGGATAACCCTCCTATAGACAGCGAGCTTAAAGAGCTTGTTATTTCTTCTCAAGATAAAACGCCAACACTACAGGAATTTCTATTATCTGTGGCTAAAACAACATGTAGCGGTGGTATGTTTGATTTTAAAAATGGGGATATAAGAAGTGCAATGTCATGTATGGCGTTATCTAATGAAATTATTGGCATGTTTAAAGGGGACAAAGGCGCGAATGAGATGGTGGAGTCGATTAAAAAACGAGATCAAGAAAACGCCTCAAGTATTCGACACGCTCTAAGTAGAGTTCGCTCAGAAACAATAACTTATTGATAGTATTAATAATATAGCTAACTAATGATATAATTAGTGCATAGAAAATGAGC